>JADEWQ010000137.1 GCA_015207585.1 Pleurocapsales cyanobacterium LEGE 06147
TGGTCGAGATTTACCATACGTTACCTCTAATACTTGAGCCACCGTGGCGATCGCTAGTTATCATGAAATTCTTAAAGATGCCCAAACTATTGCTCTGCCCAAATTATAAGTTATTGGAGATGTCTATCGAAAAAGCGATCGCTTTATTCCACCTTTTAGTTGGGATTGGGTTGAAGACAGTCTTGTCATTACTCATGTCTTACCAGAGAGTGCAATCGATTTAACTCCTGGGGATATAGTCTTGAAAATCGATGGTGTGTCAGCAGCAGAAGTAATTAGCGATCGCGAACAATTTATTTCTAGTGCGACTCCTCAATGGAAACGCTATCGAGCTTTAGGAACAATGCTTAGAGGGGAAGAAACTACCTCTATGGAATTAGAAGTAAGATCGATTACGGGAAAACTAAAAACAGTTGTTGCTCCTCGTCACATTCTTGATGCTCCTGAATCTGGCTTCTCACTACCGTTATTTTGGCAATGGCAAGAGGAACAATTAATTATTACCGATGTTACCACAGCAGCAGCAGGAAAAATTCATCCAGACGAAATTGTCTTGTCCATCGATGAACAGCCTGTAAAAGACGCGATCGCCGAACAAAGACAATCTCTTTCACAACAGTTTTCTCATTGGTTTTCCAGTCAGCCAGAAAAAAACCAAATAAAAGATGCGCTAAATGAGTTAAGAAATGGTACTAAAGGCTCTACAGTTTTACTGGAAATGCAGTCAAATTATGGAACTCGCACGATAGAATTATCCAGAACACTACAATTATGGGACTTAAAAGAGCCTCTGCCAGCTAAAATTGAGCAACTGCGATCGGGAATTGTTTATCTGGATTTTGAGCGAGTTAATGACTCAGAATTCCAGCAAGCATTACCATTGTTAGAAACTGCCACAGGAATTATTATCGATCTGCGTGGTTATCCTAGAATTTCCACAGATTTTATCGGACATTTAATTGATAAACCCGTTACCTGTGCAAGGTGGCACGTTCCACAAGCACAATATCCTGACCGCCAACAGCTTGATTTTGACTTTTCTAACTGGAGTATCGAACCTCAGCAACCCAGATTAAAGGCTAAGGTGGTTGTGATGACTAATGGCAGTGCGATTAGCTATGCAGAAACTTATCTTGGTATCATCGAACATTACCGACTTGCGGAAATTGTCGGACAACCCACAGCAGGGACAAACGGTAATGTGAACGAGTTTACTCTTCCAGGTGGTTATCTAATTTGGTGGACGGGAATGAAGGTACTAAAACATGATGGTTCTCGGCATCACGGTGTAGGTATTTTGCCCACCGTTCCAGTAGAGCGAACTATTAAAGGAATAGCCGAAAAACGCGATGAATTTTTGGCTCGAGCTATTGAAATTGTTAGTTGTTAATCAAAATTCTACGCGAAAACGCTTTTGGGATAATTATCGACGTTATTCGGATAGACAGTGTTTGGGGAACTCTGTATGCTAAATCCTACAGCTACTTAAGAATATTGGCTATAGGTGTGAAGGAGCATGGCGATTATAAGAAGTAAAACAGAGTTGAGATTTAGTTTATTTAAAAGCATATCGATCTTTTTAGGTATAGCGATCGCTTTTCCGGTTGGGGCAGAATCAGAAAAAACAATTGAATCTAATTATCAATTAATAACAAATGCGATCGCCGGTTTAACAGCAAGCATGACGATCGTACTAGCCGACACCTGGGAAATCCGCACCCTAGGCAAAATTGATCCCATTGTTCCCCAAACAGAACAGCTATCATTAGGCGCGACTCGCGAATGCGAGTGCTGCCGCTCCGCGTCCGCGAGATCGCCTCTCTTGCGGAAGTTGCCTATGGAAATCAGGGAGAGTTTCAACCGCTGGGAACGGAAGTTATGAAAGCCTTCGCTCCCATGCATTTTGGCAGATGGACAGGTTGGTTTAGTCGCCTTCTTCATTTCTGTGTGGGTTTAGCTCCCATCTTGTTACTGATTACTGGTTTTGTGATGTGGCGATATCGTAGTCGTCATCAACCTCTTACAGAAACTCTTGCTAAACTTTTAACCAAAGATAATATTAGCAACAGAGGCACGAGGCTTTTAATGAATACTGTTGTGCTAAGTCTCAAACCAATTGCTCATTTAACCGACGAACAATTTTATCAATTGTGTATTGCCAATCGCGATCTAAACCTGGAAATGAATGCAGCAGGAGAATTAATAATTGTGCCCCCAGTAGGAGGAGAAAGTGGTAATCGAGAAGCTGAACTGATCGCCGATTTAGAAATTTGGAATCGTCAAACTAAATTAGGAAAAGTGTTTAGTTCTTCAACAATCTTTATACTTCCCAATGGTGCCAAACGTTCCCCTGATGCTGCTTGGGTAAAGTTGGAACGGTGGGAAAATTTAACTTTAGAACAACGAAAAAAATTTCCACCACTTGTACCCGACTTTCTGATTGAACTACGTTCGGAGACAGATCAGCTCGCACCGCTTCAAGAGAAAATGGAAGAATACATCAACAATGGGCTGCGTTTGGGTTGGCTGATTAATCCTCAAGATGCAAGAGTGGAAGTTTATCGACCAGGAAAAGCTGTAGAAGTTATACAAATGCCAGCGATTCTTTCTGGAGAAGATATATTACCTGGATTTGAGTTGCAAGTATAGCCAAGTACGACCCTGGATATGGTTGGGGAAAGTTGTTGATTATGGATGCTTTATACTGAAGTCTGGGAGTCAATAATATCCTGCCGCCTTCAAATACTCCCGCCGTACAGGCGATTGAATCGGCGATCGCAATTAAAACATAGATGTGGCGATATTTAAGGAAAAGAAAGCGATCGCGATCGCTTTTTCTATTTCGCTACACTGGGATTATGGAAGATTAATATTTAAGAAATTTATTTTGAGTTGAGATAATAGTGCCAGAGTATCCTAGCCGCAATTGCACGCCACGGTTGCCAGTTTTCTGCAAGGGATTCCAGTTCGGCTGGCGTGGGACGCACTGCTAAACCCTTGAGTTGCTGTGCGGCGATCGCCAAAGCCAAATCGCCCTTGGGAAAAACATTAGGGCGTTGCAGTGCCATTAATAGGTAGATATCAACGGTCCAATCTCCAATACCCTTAACTCGTTTTAGTTCTGTTCGGATTACTGTTTCATCTCTTGTTGCCAACTCGGCGAGATCGAGTTGACCGTTGATAATAACATTGGCTAGCGCACGACCATACTGGGTTTTTTGTCGACTAAAACCAAATGCTTTCAATTGAAGATCTTCTGCGGTCAAAAAATTTTCTGGGGTAAGGGGTACAATAGTACTGGATAGACGGTTGAATACAGCTTTAGCTGCGGAAACAGACACTTGTTGTTCTAAAATAATATGGATGAGAGTAGGGAAACCAGCTTCTCTTTTCCATACTGGTGGTGGTCCTAGGGCAATCAAAACGCCAGCGATGTCTTTGTCCCGTTCGGCAAGGACTTTTAAGCCAGAGGTAAAACTTGCTTCTGTCAGTGATTTTATCTCAATTTTTGGCAAAGTTATTTCTTTAAAGGTCATTTTCTTAAAAATTAACGACTATTAAATTAGAAAAGCAGGAAACAAAGCTAGGCTTTTATCAGTCAATACTTGATAAGCTCCAGCCCTGTTGGTTGGCAATCAACAAATAAGTATTAATAATTATGTTAAAAAATAATTGAGATTGTTTTTGTTTGAAATATTAAAACTTGTTTATAAAAAAATTGATTCTCTAAATCTCTTTTAAAAAGAGTAAGTTTTACTTGCTCAAAATCCCCTTGTGAAGAAAAGAATTTGGGGAGCAAATTATAGTGGATTTTTTTTGTTTGAAATATTTATTAAATAAGTAGCTTTTTGCCGGGCATTTTTCCGAAAAATTTACGCTGATTTTGTAAATTATGTTGAAATGGCTAACTAGTTTGAAGTTTTTGAAATAATGCAAACGTTTAAATCAGCATCTGAATTTAGGGAAAAGATTCCAATAAGCTCGACATCTTCATTAGTTATCTCACTCAAGCTATTAACTTTGGTGCTATTGACTAGCATTGGTTTTTTTGGGGCGATTATTCTCTTTTGGCTATTAGGCAATAGTCATGCCTCTGAGTTATTTGCTCAGTTGCATCTGATGCAGGAAAACCCCCCTAACTGGTTAAAAGCTCCTCAGTGGGATAACCAATACTATTTGCTAGCACCTACTATAACCCTATTTTTATTAGCTCAAATAATAACTAAGCTATCTCCCCAACCGCAAACTTGGTCGCGGGTGATAATTATATCTACCTTACTTTTACTGACAACTCGCTATTTATTATGGCGATTATTATCTACCCTTAATCTTGTCAAACCTGCTGACGGTATCTTTAGTTTGGTGTTATTGCTGATGGAAATGTTAGCAATGGCAGGAGGAATAATCCAATTATGCTTGATGTTTAATATCAAAGATCGCCATCGGGAAGCAGATCTATACAGTCGTGCTGTTATTGAAGGTAACTATACTCCCTCAGTAGATATCTTAATTCCTACTTATAATGAACCCGATTTTATTCTGAAACGAACAATTATTGGTTGCCAAGCTCTAGATTATCCTCATAAACAAGTTTATTTATTAGATGACACGAGAAGACCAGAAATTAAGCAATTAGCACAACAATTAGGCTGTCACTATTTCACCAGATCGGATAACTCTCACGCCAAAGCAGGGAATTTAAACCATGCCTTAACTAAAACTAGCGGAGAATTAATTGTCGTCTTCGATGCCGATTTTGTTCCTACTATCAATTTTCTCACTCGTACTGTTGGCTTTTTTCAAAATAAAAAAATTGCTCTTGTCCAGACCCCCCAAAGTTTTTATAATTCTGACCCAATTGCCAGAAATTTGGGTTTAGAAAATATTCTTACCGCTGAAGAAGAGGTTTTTTATCGTCAAGTACAACCAATTAAAGACGGTGTGGGTAGCGTTGTTTGTGCGGGTACGTCTTTTGTAGTTAGGCGTAGTGCCCTTGAAGAAGTAGGTTATTTCGTAACCGAATCACTCAGCGAAGATTATTTTACAGGGATTCGTCTGGCAGCAAGAGGATACGAATTAGTTTATTTAGATGAAAAATTAAGCGCAGGTTTAGCAGCAGAAAGTATTTCAGCTCATATTGACCAAAGGTTACGCTGGATCAGAGGAACTTTACAAGCATTTTTTATCGAATCTAATCCTCTAACAATACCAGGTTTGTCCTTATGGCAAAGACTGGGTCATTTAGAAGGATTGCTTCATTGGTTTGCTAGTGTTCCCCGTGCTTTTTTTCTGTTCGTGCCTTTAATTTATATATTTTTCGACATTAAACCTATAAGAGTCGATCTTTTAGATGTAGTATATATAATTCTTCCTTACTACACGGTATGGCTGACGGTATTTTCTTGGTTAAATTTGCGATCGCGATCGGCAATTTTGTCAGATTTGTATTCTTTGGTGCAATGTTTTCCCCTAGCATTGACCCTGTTTAAGGTTATCTTTAATCCTTTTTCCCGTGGATTTAAAGTAACTCCCAAAGGACTAGCCAGAAAACAATCTCACTTCAACTGGACTCTTGCTTTTCCTTTAACAATACTGTTGGCTACTACTCTAATCAGTTTTTCTTTATGCTTACTGAATTTTTCGCCAAAACACTTCCTTACTCTTGGGTCGATCTGGAGTGGTTATAATTTAGTTATGATTAGCGTCGCTTTATTAACTTTAGTAGACTTGCCCAAACCTAGCTTTTATGAATGGTTTCCCCAGTGCAAACAAGTAAAAATTGTTAGTGGCGATCGCATTTACAGTGGTTTTATGGAAAAGCTAGCCGAAGAAGGAGCAGAAATTTGTTTGAGTTCGCTTGCAGATTTATCTACAACCCTCACCTTAGATTTACTCGAAGACGGCTTAAACCTCAGAGGTTATATTACCCACGCTTATTTTCAGGATACTAATACTAGAGTGAGAATCAAATTTCACGATTTAAGTCTTGCTCAACAGAGAAAACTAATTGAAATCCTCTATTGCCGCCCCGGTCAATGGCAGAGACGAATGACTCCCGGAGAATGGCAATCTCTCTGGCTTCTTTTTAAGGTTTTGCTCAGACCGTTAAAATTGTTCCGTTCTAAGTGGTTTCTTTCTCCTTTAAATAGAGTGACTCCTATTCGGTAAAATCCACCAAAGAATCGGTGACAAAATGATACAGGCTAGAGAAATAATTCCAATAACTAACCAAACTTGACTCATTTCTATTGTCATTTATTTTATCCTCCCGATTGCTAACTTCTACCTCTATTACAGGATAAATAACTTTGGCTTATCCCCCTTCGGGAAAGTTAGATGATACTATCTTTATCTTATCTCGATTTACAGTCTTTTGTATTTTTAGTTACAAATTAATAACTGCTTTTATGTATTGCTTCAAAATTTAATGTTAGACTCAAGCTTATTAAGATTTGTTTTGTTCGAGAGAACTACATTGCACTTCTTATTACTTGGCAATTATTTTTGATGACTATTAGAGCTGCCTATTGTTGATTTTTATCGAATAAGGAAAAAATCTATAATTGTATTCTTTTGACCTCCTAGCAAGTATTTAAAGTGAATGAATGGTGAAGAATTGTTATGGCTCTATCAGACAGGGAGAAAAGATTTTAGTCGAACCGACTTGAGTCGAGTAGACATAATTCAAGCAGATCTGCCAGACATAGACTTAAGTCGAACCGAGTTAGATTGGTCAAATCTCAGCGGAACAAACTTAAGTCAAGCAAATCTGGCTCGTGCCGATTTAATACACGCCCGACTAATTGGAGCTAAATTAGTAAGAGCTAATCTCAAGTGTACCGATTTAACTAAAGCAGACTTGAGTTGGGTCAATCTAGACGAAGCTATTCTTGTTCGAGCAGACTTGAGCGATGCTAATCTAAACCAATCTTTTCTCAGAAATGCCGATCTTAGAGATGCTAATCTCAGTGGAGCAAATCTCAGTGGAGTAGATCTAAGAGGTGCTAATTTGAGTCGCGCCGATCTCAGTGGAGCAAATCTTAGCGGAGTAGATTTAAGTGGTGCCAATTTGAGTCGCGCCGATCTCAGTGGAGCAAATTTGAATAGCGCAGACTTAACTCAAGCTAACTTGAATAAAGCCGATTTAAGCAAAAGTAATTTAAGAAAAGCCGATTTACAGCAAGCAACCTTAAAAGGAGCCAATTTACGTCGAGCTAATTTGCGCGGTGCGAGTCTTACTGGTGCAATTTTAAAAGAAGTAAACACGAGCTTAGCAACCATATCAGAGCTAAATCTGGCTGGGGTGAACCTACCTAGCAGAGTAGATTTGAGTTCGGCTAATCTAAGCGGAGCCAATCTTGCAGGAGTTAACTTGAAAGATGCAAATTTGAGATTTGCTTTGTTATATCAGACTCAGATGCAAAATGCTCATCTGCGCAATGCTAGTCTAATAGATGTTTATCTTAGAGAAAGCGACTTAAGAGGAGCCAATTTAACTAATAGTATTTTAAGTGGTATTAATTTGACGGGGACAATTATGCCAGACGGTAGTTTACATCCTTAAAAGCCAGTGTTGTTGTCTATATTAATTGACTATACTTATACAGTAATTGTTGCTTAACTAGATTGGCAATTTGCTTGGCTGCTCCCGATTCTCCTCGAACTTTGCGCAAGTTCTGGCGCATGGTTTCTAACTTGTCTGGACGATCGAGAAAATCTAATACTATCTCGGCAACATTTTCTGCTTCTAATTTACCAATTAACTCCGGTACGATTTCTTCTTTTGCCCAAATATTTGGCCAAGCAAATAAACGTTTTTGACGAATCACAAACCAATTAATTAACTTGGCAAAAGTAGCTCCGACACTTGGTAAATTGGCAAGAATTCCCGGAATGCCATCCCACGATCGCATTGCGTCTAATTGTTGGGTTGGTAGCAATACGAGCATCGGTATTCCTAAAGAACCTAATTCGGCTGTATTTGCTCCGACAGTAGTCAGGCAGAGTTGACACTGGCAAAGAAATTCATGAGCAGGAAATTGAGTTATTAGTCTTACTTTTGTCCCGTCAGCAGTAAGCAGAAATGGCGTTCGATCGTCAGATACAATTAAGTTACCACTAGCTCCGCCTGCGCGAGCAATAATTGGATTGTGTTGGGGATCGGCATAACGGGCGAGTGTGGTTAAATCTATAGTAGGCGCAACTGGAAGGATAAAGTTAGTGTCTGGTTTGCGGCGGCGAATTCGATCGGCGATCGCTAGACATAAAGGTACTCCTTGCATCAGTTTGGCTGGCTTCGATCCTGGCAGGAGTCCGATAGAAGGAGATGAGGAACTGGAGAGAGAAAAATTGAGATTACTTTGTTGGCTAAGATCGGTCATGAGATCGCCGACTACGGTAAATTTATGTCGGTATTTGAGGGGAATTTTAGTTATTACTTCTGGTTTCATCGCGGCGAAGCAGTCAATCCAGCGATACCAACGAGCATCCCATTCGGCATAAACTAGAGTTCGATAACCCAAACGCTTGCCAACGAGTAGAGTATAAAACTGATCGCCACCGAGAAAAATAACTACTCCTCGTTCGCGCCAATCCCAATTGTCGGCAGTTTTACCCCAGATAAGAAAAGAGAAAAAGTGTTCCGCTGACTGGACTCTATCTACCTCTGGATAATTGAGGGCGATCGCTGCTTCTTTCCCCGTACTATGAGGACAGGGAGATAATACTACCGATATTCTTACTATAGAGCGATCGCTGCCTAATTCTTGGCGTAACGCTTTAACAACTGGACGTACCCAAGTAGTTACCTCTCCAGGACCATTTGAAAGAATAATAATATCGAATGGTTGCATATTCTAGTGATTTCTGCCTTCCTTTTGCCTTTTCCCCATTCCCTTAAAAACTAATCATATTGCCAACTGTTAAAAAAACCTGCTTTTTTTTGATTAATTAGCTACAAATGTGTCAAACCTATGGTGTTTGTGATATCGTATCACAGGTTATTAATACCTTTGTACTAAAAACAACCGAGTCAAACAGCGTTCATGGTTCATATCAAGCGCATTGAACTGTCTCACTTTAAATCTTTTGGTAATACGACAAAAATCCCTATTCTTCCAGGTTTTACTGTTGTTTCCGGACCTAATGGTTCGGGTAAGTCCAATATCCTCGATGCGCTATTGTTTTGTCTTGGTTTAGCTAGTTCTAAAGGTATGCGCGCCGAACGCCTTCCCGATCTAGTAAATCACAAACACGGTACTAATGGTCGCACGTCTGAAGCCAGTGTTTCTGTCACCTTCGATTTATCAGATTTAGGAGATTTAGAAGAAAGTAAAGTTAACCTCAGTTCTGTTTCTGGGGAAGAAGTATCCACTAATGGCAAGGTATCCTCAGAGGCTTTCCCAATAGATAATAACGGCAAGGCAGAGAAACCCCAAACTGAGATTGCGACAGTTAGTAATAAGGGTTCTCTCGAATGGACAGTCACCCGTCGCTTGCGGGTATCTCAAGGAGGTAATTACTCCTCAACTTTTTATATCAACGGACAAGTTTGTACGGCAACAGAACTCCACGAACAATTAAACCGCTTGCGGATTTATCCTGAAGGCTACAATGTGGTGCTGCAAGGGGATGTTACCCGTATCATCGCCATGAATTCGAGGGAAAGACGGGAAATTATCGACGAATTGGCTGGGGTTGCTGAATTTGACCGAAAAATAGAACAGACGAAAAAAACGCTAGAGAAGGTTAGAGAAAGAGAAGAGAGATGTCACATTATTGAACAAGAATTAATTGCCAATCGCGATCGCTTGGCAGCAGATCGAGTTAAAGCAGAAAAGTACCGTCAACTAAAGGCAAAAATTCAAGAAAAAAAGCTGTGGGAAGCGATTTTAATTTGGCGATCGCTACAGCAACAGCAACAGGACTTAGCCACAGAAATTGCTAAAGGGGAAATAGAAACAGTACAAATAACAGAAGAGTTAAGCAATCTGGATAGACAAATTAAGGAAACAGCAACAGAACTAGAGCGACTCAACAATCGCGTTAAAGCTTTAGGGGAAGATGAACAATTATCGGTTGCTTCCGAGTTAGCCAGCCAAAAAGCCAAACACCATCAGTTACAGCAAAGAAAAGCAGAATTAGAAACTACGGCACCACAAAAACAAGAAGCGATCGCCAAAACGCAACAAGAGATCGAACAATACCGACAGGAATTAAATCACCTAAGGGAAACCAAGAACCGCCTAGAAACGGAAATATTGCCGCACTTATCCCAACAGTGCAGCCAAGCGAGAGAAACTCTAGATAGAAGCAAAACAGAAGCAGATGCGATCGCTCTTAAAAGTGAAGCCTGGGTACAAGAACAGGCGAACTTTACTCGCCAAATTTCTGCTATTCAAGATACTCTCAATCCCCAACGAACCGAACGAGCACAATTAACTGAAAGACTCCATCAATTAGAAAATAAGATCGCCGAACAAACCCAGCTACTACAGATAACAGAAGCAGAACTAACTGACAAACAGACTAAAATTAACGATCTAACCAGTCAAGTTACTACAGCAGCAGAACAAATTCAAACCCTTGCCCAACAACTAACTATTGCCGAACACGATCGCACCATTCAACAAGATACTCAAAAACGTCTTCTTAAAGAACAAAGAGATAAACAGAGAGAGCTAGACAAACTAGAAGCAACTAAACAGGCGCAACAAGAAGCACAAGGTACTTATGCTACCCAAGTAATATTTAATGCTAACCTTCCGGGAGTACACGGTCTAGTCGTACAACTAGGACAAGTAGAACCTCGTTATCAACTCGCTTTAGAAACTGCTGCGGGTGGACGTTTGGGACATTTGGTTGTTGAAGATGATGGAGTAGCAGCAAGGGGAATTGACTTACTAAAAAGGCAAAGAGCGGGACGCGCTACCTTTTTACCCCTCAATAAAATTCAACCTTCTCGCTTTACAGAAACTAATGCTTTACGCTATGCCCAAGGATTTGTCGATTTAGCCGTTAATCTGATTGATTGCGAGCCTCGTTACCAGAAAATATTTGCTTACGTTTTTGGCAATACCGTTGTCTTCGACACCCTTGATAATGCCCGTTCATACCTAGGAAAACACCGTATTGTCACTTTAGAGGGGGAAATTCTCGAAACTAGTGGTGCTATGACGGGAGGAAGCCAATCTTCTCGTTCTAGCTTCCATTTCGGTACCTCTAACGCCAGTGAATCGGCAGAGGTAGAAGCACTTAGGCAGCGATTGACAGAAATAGCCACCATTTTATCAGACAGCGATCGAATAATCGCACATCAATCCATACAGCTCCAGAATTGGACACAAGAGTTAACAGAAGCCAGACAACAGGGAAGAGAACAACAAATTCGTTTAGAACAGTTGCAGCAAGAAAGTAATCGTTTGAATCGACAAAAAGAACAATTAACTGTTCAATTAAGTAATCATCAACAAGAAAAAGAGAATATAGCTAGTAGATTACAAATTTTAGCTAGAACAATACCAGACCTAGAAATTCAATTACAAGAATATCAACAACATTTAGCCCAATTAGAAGAGTCTCATTCTCAAAGCGAATGGCAGCAAATTCAAGCCTCGATTAAAAGTCAGGAAAATGATTGGCAAGACAAAGAACGACAACTCAGAGAAACAGAAATTCAACTAAAAGAATTAGATAACAAATCTCAACGTCTGGAAGAAAAAATTACAGAAGCAGAAAAACGAATTGAAGAATATCAACAGCAGATAAAAATAATTGAGCAACAACAAGAAACCATTACTCAAGAACTTGCTGAAATCAAGCAAAAAATCAATCAAACCGAGAAAGAATTACAACAGTTAACGGAAAGATTGGGAGAGACGAAAAAAGAGCGCGATCGCGCCGAGAAAAAACTGAGAGAATTACAAGAGCGACAGCAGAAAAGATCCTGGCAACTACAAAAACTCCAAGAAACACAGCAAGAAAGAAATCACGCTCTTCAAAATTTACAACAACAGTTAGCCGAACAAGAAAGAGAACTACCCGATCCTCTCCCAGAAATACCCGAAATAGAGCCTGCAAATAACTCTTCTGAAGAAATAAATTTACCAGAACAATTAGAACAATTACAAAAACAAATTCGCAATGCTGAAAAACGTTTAGAAGCAATGGAACCAGTCAATATGCTGGCTCTAGAAGAATACGAACAAACAGAAGGAAGACTTCAAGAATTATCAGAAAAGCTCAACACTATTAAAGCAGAAAGAACCGAATTATTACTTCGAATTGAAAAATTCACTACTCTACGTTTTCGGGCTTTTAAAGAAGCTTTCGATGCTGTCAATGAAAACTTCCAAAGCATTTTTGCCGAACTTTCTGACGGGGACGGTCACTTACAATTAGATGACGAAGAAGATCCTTTTAATGGCGGTCTTACTTTGGTTGCTCATCCCAAAGGCAAACCAGTACAAAGATTAAGTTCTATGTCCGGTGGAGAAAAATCATTAACTGCCCTCAGCTTTATCTTTTCCCTACAAAGATATCGTCCTTCTCCTTTTTATGCCTTTGATGAAGTAGATATGTTTCTCGACGGCGCAAATGTTGCTCGATTATCCCAAATGATTAAAAAACAAGCTCAACAAGCTCAATTTCTTGTTGTTAGTTTGCGTCGTCCCATGATCGAGGCTTCACAACGTACTATCGGCGTTACTCAAGCAAGAGGTGCCCATACTCAAGTGTTGGGAATTAAGTTATAAATATAAATTCTAATTTTATCTCGATCGCAATAACTGTGCGATCGCAGCTACAATAATTTCTGGCTCGTCTATCCAAACAAAATGACTGCTACGGCTAGCTGACATTTGTGTATAATTATTCGACAGTTGATTGAATCGCTCATGCATTTTATCTCGCAGTTTATCTGCGTCTTTCAAGGGTATAAAAAAATTAAAAACCGAACGCTTGAAAAAAGTTTGAGACTTAATTCCAATAATCGGTATATTGGAAAAATTATTCACTGCTGTAACTTGTTGACCACTTTTATTTAGATTCCATAATTCTCGCATCATAGTTATCCAATGATTGTGATGGTAAAAAGACTTTTTTACCTTTTACCAAGACTATGATCTATTATAACTGTCTGACTTCCTTGACCTTGGGAATATAAATGTAAATGTAAATGATAACCACCAATATCGATTAACTGCCCTGGTGGTTGCTGGGTTTTATTTTCTCTTAAGGTAGCAAGAATATGATAGCTTGTGGTAATGAGCAAGAAGAAATATTTAATGTTGGTTAAAATCATAATACTGTCAATAATATTCAGATTTTAACCTGGAAAAATTAAGAACATCTATTACTTTTCCGTAACAAAAGCTGGCAGTAAAAAAAACTATTGGCATACTAGTAGAGAAAATCAAAAACAAATTATTTTACATAAATCCGTGAGGTACGAAGTTAAATATAAACCAGCTTTTGCTGCGATTTTTGTCACCCTCCAACCAGGCGAAAAAATTACTGCCGAAGCGGGGGCAATGGTTAGTATGGACACCAAAATAACCATGAAAACTGAATTTTCTGGTGGTTTATTTGCTGCTTTAGGACGCAAATTTTTTGGTGGCGAATCTCTTTTTGTTAATATTTTTAAGAACGAAACTCGACAACCACTAAACCTAGTTTTAACTCAATCTGTCATTGGTGATATTGACGTTATCGACCTTACGGGAAAAGAAATTTGCTTTCAACCAGGAGCATATATTGCCCACACTCCAGGAGTAAAAATGGGAGTGCGTTGGGCGGGCGTGCAGAGTTGGTTGGCGGGCGAAGGGCTATTCAAATTAAAACTAGGTGGTAAAGGGCGCGTCTTTTTCGGGTCTTATGGCGGTATTACTAAAAAAACTATTACCGGACAGTTTGTGGTAGACAACAGCCATTTAGTCGCCTATGAACCTGGAATCAAAATGAGTATTGGATTTTCCGGAGGTTTGATTGGTTCTGTTACCTCTGGCGAAGGTTTAGTCAATCGATTATCTGGCAAGGGAGATATTTATCTTCAGTCTCGAAGTATCGATGGTTTAGCCAGATTTTTGCGTCCCAAAGTACGTTAGCAACACCAAGGTATGAATATTGAATTATTACATCAACCCGATAGCGCGATCGCCCGTGTCACCCTTAATTCTGGCGAAGAATTAGTTGCCCAAGCAGGGACAATGATTGCTATGAGTGGTTACGTCAATGCCAGTACTACTCTCAGACAAGGAAAAGGTGGCGGAATCGCTGGTGGACTTAAACGGATGCTGGCTGGCGAATCTCTTTTTTTAAGTGTTTTTCGTTCCCCTACCGCTGGTAATGAAGTTTGGTTAGCACCGAAATTATTGGGGGATTTATTAATTTACGAAATGACAGGAAAAGACTTAATAGTCCAAGCCACTTCTTATCTTGCTTGTAGTTCGGAAGTAGATATCACCGTCGGTTTCCAGGGACTTAAATCTTTGTTTTCCGGAGAGTCTATTTTTTGGCTGACTATTTCTGGTTACGGATTAGTTTTGCTTACTTCTTTTGGCGGTATCTATGAAATTTCGGTAGATGGAGAATACATAGTCGATACGGGACATATCGTTGCTTTTGAAAGAAGCCTAGATTTTAGCATCACTAAACCAGGTTCTAGTTGGTTAGGGGCATTTTTAGGTGGAGAAGGATTAGTTTGCCGCTTTCGGGGTCAAGGAAAAGTTTACTGTCAAACGCACAACCCCGGCGCATTTGGTTCTCTCGTCGGTTCAAAATTACCACCTCGATAATCAGTTATCAGTCATCAGTCACCAGTCATCAGTTATTAGCCATTAATTATCAGAGTTACCAGGTTTTAGGTGAAATAATAATCTACCTATTACCTATCACCTAATAACCACTATCTCTATAAGCCTGTTCTTTAGTATCAAAATGAAAAACGAAATTGCCTACCAGATACAACATTCTCCTGCCTATGCTTCTCTCATACTAGATTTACAGCCAAATCAAACAGTATTAGTTGAAGCTGCGGCGATGGCAGCAATGGATTCCTCTCTCAAGATGACATCAAAAATGCGGGGAGGATTGATGAAAGGTATTGGCAGAATGCTAGGTGGAGAATCCTTATTTATTAATGAATTTAATGCTCAAAGAAAAGGAGGACAACTCTACATTTCTCCTGGCGTTCCCGGAGATATCCAGCATTATTATTTACTAAATGAATGTGGTTTAATGGTTCAATCTTCTGGTTTTGTCGCTTGCAGTCCAGAAGTAGAATTAGATACTAAATTTCAAGGATTTAAAGGTTTTTTTAGTGGCGAATCTTTATTTTTATTAAGGGCAACTGGTAGAGGAGATTTTTGGTTTAGTTCTTATGGAGCAATTGTCGAAATACCGATAGCTGGAGACTATGTTGTCGATACGGGCTACATTGTCGCTTTTGAAGATACTCTTAACTATAACGTAGAAGTAATCGGCGGACTTTCATTTAGGAACCTCAAGACTGGAATTTTGGGCGGGGAAGGTTTAGTCTGTCGTTTTAGTGGAGAAGGACGATTATGGATTCAATCCCGCAGTCTCTATCCTTTCCTAAACTTTTTAAATCCTTTTCGTCCTACTAAAAGCGACTAATCCGCGTCTATTTTAAAAACCTTAGTTTTTCAGCTAAAATTTTCGGGAACAGTAAATAGTTATTAAAGTTCACTCCTTACCTATTACCTATTACTTACTCTTCTCCAAAATATGTCTTTTCACTCTCCTCAGAGTTCCAAAAATGCTCCGCCCAGTAATCGACAAATACTAATTGTAATCGGTTTATTTACTGCTATTATTGTTTTATTTTTTTATTTATTAGGATTATTAATTAATAATTTAATTTGGTTGATTCCCCCCGCACTAGAGCAAAAATTGGGAGCATTCATTGTACCAGTATATGAAAAACAAGCTAAACCTTCTGCCGTACAAGATACTCTTAATCAACTTCTCGATCGCCTAGAATATAATTTACCGCAAAAACAAAAGCAGCAAAGAGATTATCAAGTTTTATATCTTCCTCAATCTACGGTTAATGCTCTCGCTATTCCAGGAGATACGATTGTCATTTATCGAGGATTATTGGAACAGGTAGAGTCAGAAAACGAACTAATGATGATCTTGGGACACGAATTAGGACATTTTGTCCATCGAGATCATCTCAGAAACTTAGGAAATACCTTATTATTACGTTTGGCGATCGCTTATTTTGTAGGTGATTTTGGTGTATTTCAATCGGCGATCGCTACTTCAGTTCAAGCAGTAGCTAATGCTCAATATTCCCAATCCCAAGAAACCCAAGCCGATCAATTTGGTCTCGATCTATTAAATAAAACTTATGGTCATGTAGGAGGAGCAACAATTTTTTTTGAACGAATGAATCGGCAAGATCGACAAAATATCTCTTTTTTATCTACTCATCCAGCCCCAGCTAAAAGAGTCAAAGCTTTACAAAAAACCATCAAAGAAGATAATTATAAAATTGACAAATTAACCCCACTGCCGAAAATTTTATTAAAATAATTACAAACGCAGTTTAGCCAAAAGCAAGAGCTATCCATTAATCTTAGTTTTTTTTTCCAAAAATGTCCTTATCATAGATTATACCAATTCTCAAAAGTAGCTAGAGAGATAAAGCATCTAAAATATATTGCCAACCCGTCAAAGAATGAATAACATCCTCTGATAAGGAGTTAAGAATATTAGCAACTTTATATTTGACATCAT
>JADEWQ010000138.1 GCA_015207585.1 Pleurocapsales cyanobacterium LEGE 06147
CCCAGGTGTTGATTATTACGAACAAAAATATCAAGAGTGACTTATTCAAAACCTGACTAAAAAAGCCCACTCTCTCGGTTTTGAGCTTATCCCCCAGTCTGTCTCATCCTCTGTGACTGATTTTGTTTCTTAGGAGAGGGCTAATTTATTTAATTCTGTTTCCAGGCGGTCGAAGGCTTCCGATACCCAGCCTCCAGGAGAGACAGTAGTATCAAGATTTACCACTCTATCTTCTATCCTACGCAGACCCTTCTTCATCAAGTCCATTTGCTGCTCTAATATCTCTATCCTTTTCTCTCTATCATATTTTTGAATTAGATATTGTAGTTAGCCTAAAAGTTCGATCGACTTAGGTTGATAGCTCGAAATTACTCTGCCAAATCCCCATAGCTGTTGGTAATAAGCTTGAGAAATCGGGTTTTCTTCTGCTGTCAATCCATCTATCCCGATGCCGTTGCGTCCTATTTCCTTGCCAGAACTGTGGATATAGTAGCCATCGCCAAGATAAAGAGCGACATGATCTACTCGCTTTCGCTTGGCAAAAAAGATTAAATCTGCCGCTTCTAGCTCATTTTTGTCGATTTTTTTGGTAAAAGCAGCTTGTTGGTAAGAATCTCTGGGCAACCAGACCCCCGAAGCGGCAAAAGCCGCCTGTATTAAACCAGAACAATCGTAATTTGGACCTACAGTACCGCCCCAAAGATAATAATTTGGTCTTGCCATTGCTGTCTTTGTAAAAGCAATAATTTCTGGCAGCCGTCGTTCAATTTCGCTCCGAGATAAAGAAATTGGGCAATATATTGTTTTAGCCAGATTCAGTTCGGTAAGCTTAGCTATTGGCAGCCATGCAGTATAACCATCCTCGCACAGATATACTTTTACAGCTAAATCGCAACGGGTTGTCGGTAACAAGCGCAAATGTCTGCCTGCAGCAGCTTGAGTAGCTAAACTCTGACAATTGGGGCGATCGTACAAATCGAGGTTAGTTTTGCAATAATATTCCTTAGTTTCGTCGCTCATTACTGGTTTTTCTGTTTTTTCTTGGGCTTTTACTTCAAGAAAGATACAATACCTGTGACTGACGGGGCGCGTTGTTCCATAGAGACTAGACACAGCCCCTTGCCTGCTTGGACTTCGTTAATTTTTTTTTGCTTATGGCTTTCTTCTATAGAGACGAAACTTTACAACAAATAGGCACTCAGATTTTGGAAGCGACTTGGGCTAAATTTCCCGATCTAGCCAAAACCCAAATTGCCCTTACCTGGATCGTGTACGATCCTCCCGTAATTGTAAACACTGGAGGAGCTTTATCCCCTGAAGAATTTTGGCAGTATCGAGTTAGAGGCTTCAGCTATCGTGGGATGGAACGTATATATCCCGCTAGCTTAGTAAAATTATTTTATTTAGTAGCCATTCATGAATGGCTCGAAACTGGCATGATTTCAGACTCGCCGGAATTAGAGCGAGCTATTAGGGATATGGTCGTTCGCTCCAGCAACGATGCTACTAGTTTGGTAATCGATATGCTAACCGGGACTACTAGTGGTCCGGAATTACCGCCAGGACCTTTTGAAACTTGGAAACAGCAACGCAATATTGTCAATCGCTACTATCAATCTTTAGATTGGGAAGAACTAGAAAGCATCAACGTCAATCAAAAAACCTGGAATGATGGTCCTTACGGTCGAGAACGAGCTTTTCTGGGAGAATTGATGGAGAATCGCAATATGCTGACGACCGATGCAGTAGCCCGATTAATGCATAGTATTGTGGGCGGAGTAGCGGTATCGAGCGAGCGATCGCAACAAATGATGAAATTACTCAAACGCAGTCTCGACGCGGCTCAATCCTCTACAGATGATGAGGAAAATCAAATTTCTGGTTTTATTGGGGAAAGTTTGCCAGCCAATGCCGAGCTATGGTCAAAAGCAGGTTGGACGAGTCAAGTGCGTCACGATGCTGCCTATATCGAAATTCCCGAACTTCAACCTTATTTATTAGTGCTTTTCACCGAAGGAAAAACTAACAGCAAAAACAAAGAAATTATTCCTTTTCTTTCTCAAGCTTTTGTTTCGTCTATGGCAGAATTAGAAATCTTGAGGGACTGAGTCTGCCAGTTGATGAATCTGCTGCAAGTAACTGGCGTATTCGGTAGAATCTTCCTGGGAATAGTTCAGGTTTTTAAACAGTCCTGTCAAACGAGTAAAGTAGTCGCGGGCAGCATTTTTGTCGGCAAAATGATACTCTCTCTCAATCAGATCGCAGACAAGTTGAAAAGTCTTTTGCTGACGCTTTAGGGGAGCACTCACATCTACTAGGTCAAAGGCATCCTGTTGAAGGTAAACCATGTCCAAAAACAGGGATTTTTGATAAGTGACAAAATCATCTAGAGTTATCCCTTCTTCTCCCGTCACCTGCATCATGCGATCGATACCTTCCCCTTGTTTGAGCAGCTCGGTCATGACATGAACGCGATCGATCCAACCGGGAGCAATATTCTGTTCGAACCAAGGAGTTAATTGGTTTAGGTAGCGCGACCAAGATATTAAAATATCTACGGCGGGATAAAAACGCTTATAGGCTCGTTCGGCACTCAGTCCCAGAAAAGTTTTAACCGTACTCAAAGTTGACTGGGTTACTGGTTCTTCAAAATTGCCCCCAGCCGGAGATACTGTTCCAATCATGGTAAGGCTACCTACGCTGCCATCATTAGTGCGGATGATGCCGGCGCGCTCGTAAACGCCTTTGATTGATGAATCCAAGTAAGCTGGAAAGGCTTCCTCCCCGGGAATTTCTTCCAGCCGTCCAGAAGTTTCCCGCATAGCTTGCGCCCAACGGGAGGTAGAGTCGGCAATTAGCAGCACGTTATAACCCATTTGGCGATAGTATTCCCCTAAAGTAATTCCTGTATAGATAGAAGCTTCCCGAGCTGCTACTGGCATCGAGGAGGTATTGCAGACAATAATTGTCCGGTCCATCAGCGAACCGCCAGTCTTAGGATCGATAGTGTTGGGAAACTCGGTAATCGTTTCTACCACTTCTCCTGCTCGTTCGCCACAAGCGACTACAATCGCAATATCTACTGCACAATAGCGGGAGATCAAGTTTTGTAGAATGGTTTTTCCCGCTCCGAACGGTCCTGGAATGCAAGCCGTTCCTCCTCTAGCAATGGGTAAAAAGGTATCGATAATGCGTTGGGTAGTAATCATCGGCTCTTGAGGATATATCCGTTCGCTGAGGCGTTGTTCTAAAAGTTGTTCCGGTAAGGAGCGACGGACGGGCCAATTCTGGGATAGGGTCAAGAAACATTTCTCATCAGTAGCATTTCTTATTCTGGCAATGGGAGTATCGACTGTAAAATTTCCCTGTTGAATCCAGTCTACGGTCACTTCTTCCAGCTCATCGAAAGGAATCATGATTTTGTGGGCGAAGCGACCCTCTTGGACTTTACCAATGGTATCTCCTGCTCGGAGGCGATCGCCAATTTTTGCGTTAGGGACAAAAGACCATTTTTTCTGCTGGTCTAAGGCAGGAATATAGATACCGCGCGGCAAGAAATTGCCGTAACCTGCCGCTAGTTCTGGAAGAGGATTTTGTAAGCCGTCATAGATCTGACCCAATAAGCCAGGTCCCAGGTTCACCGACAGCAACTGACCGGATTGCTCGACCAGATCGCCGATCCCTATACCCTGCGTACTTTCAAAAACCTGAGCATCGGCGACACGACCCCTTATTCGCAGCACTTCAGCTTTGAGTTTTTCCTCGCGACCGTGGTTTTGACGCTGCGGACAGACATAGACCACTTCATTTTTCATCAAAGGACGAGCGTTAGAATCAGCCATTTCGATGGTAACGAGGTCTTCTTGAACGGCGACAACTCTTGCTGGGTTTAATACTTCAGTCATAGTTAACAATGCGCGAGTCAAAAATAAAAAATCTGAAATTTGCTCAGGCAAAGACGTTTCTAAATTCTTCCATTCCCGAATCAACTAACTTGTTAAATCGCTTGACGGCAGCCTCACTATTGTACCTAGTCCAGCGATCGACCAAATCCCAGCGCAGCACGTATATAACCACAGCTTCAAAATCAAAGTAGTGCCCCTCTGACAAAAGATTTAGTTGCTCCCAGACAGTTCCGAATAAAAGCCGCTCTAGAGCCACTGATTCCTTAGCTGCCAAAAGACGGTTGGCTTCTAAAACCCAGCGAAATACTCCTTCGAGACGAAATCCAGGTTCTCTCCAGTGGCGTTCGATGTAACTAACCCAACGTCCATAGCCCCAAACCTCTCCTTGAGGAGGTTCTTGGTCACCTCTCTGGCGACGGCGCAAAGCAGCAATAACGGTGTGTAGATCCAGACGAGATTCTATCACTGCTCTAAGAGTTTGGTTGCTCACTTCTTGAAAAAACTGTTTGGCAGCATCAACAATTTGAGCATCGGTTCGTTCCATTGGCAAATGAGACCAATGGATCAAATTTTCAATCTGTTTGAGACGTGCTGCATCTTCTTCTGTCAACATCTTCAAGCGATTTTCTAGCTTAATGCGAGAAATGGGTGTCTGCTTGGCTGCGAATAGTTTTCCCAGAGGCGGAAGGCTTGCCATTAAGGTAACGTACTTAGTTTTTAACATGACTAGACAACGCCCTCCAGCAAAGCGCGGAAGCGAGGCTGGAGGTGTTCGAGCAGCACCTCAGCAATAGCATCGTCTGTGAGGTCTAAAACTACTTCTCGATCCACCAGCCGAATTCTCAGTCCCTCTTGATTATCTTTAGCAACTCCGAAATTAACCCCCTCGCGTATCCTATCTCTAACGATTAGGCGGATGAAGTGGGTCAAGATGCCTTGTTCTAGTTCTTCGGGATTGCGGCTAAGTTCTTCAAATCCCTCGACTTTTCGGGGCAGTAGTATCTCTACTTGTTCGGCTTGGTCTATCTCTTCTTTAACCGAACCGGCAACTTCGACGATGAGCTTCTCTAACAGTTCTTGCTTCTGAACTTCTGCACGGACCAAGCGTCTGATTTCACCAGCAAACTGCTGCATCAGTTGGGTTTTTAACTCCAGCATCGTATCGCGCAAAGCAATTTCTAGGGCTTCGTGTCCTGCCCTTTTTAACTTTTCTACCTCTTCTCTTGCTTGGCTGGTCATCTGGTCGGCTTCCTTCCGTGCTTGCTTGACAATCGATGCAGCACGGGCTTGAGCCTCCCTAACTAGGCGATCGCCTTCAGCGCGACCTTCAGCTACTCCTTCGTCCCGCAGTCTGGCAATTAGTTCCTCTACTCCAGAGGCAACTTCGACAGGTTTATCTTGGCGAGAGCGTCTGTTGTTAACCACGGTCATATCCTCCTTCAATTATTGAAGACCGGCAGCTGCTACCAGGGCAAACACTAAAGCAAATACCGCAAATCCCTCGACAATTGCAGCGGGAGCTAAAGAAAGCCCAAAGATTTCTGGTTTGGCTTTAGATCCAGTAATTGCCGAAGCACAGCAAATACCTTGATAAATAGAAGACAAGAGAAATGCCAACCCTGCTCCGATCCCAATCCCAAACAGTCCCCCTGCATTTTCGGGAGTAACTGGGCGGTTGAGAACGAACATGACAACAATCCCGTAGATGGACATAGAAGAAGGCAGGGCAGCAAGACCGACATAGCGACCGTACCCGCCATTAAGTTCCATCATCGCACCAATGGCTGCCTGACCGGCGATCGTACAGCCAATCGATGCGCCGATCGCTCCGAGAGCTACGGGAGCATAGAGTCCTACCCAGCCCAAAACCAGTAAATATAATTGTTCGTTCACGAATTCAGCTCCTTTTTGGCAAAGGCTCGAAAAGGATACCCTTCTTCGGGCAAACTCCAGTTAAAAAACTCGATATAATTCAGGCGCAAACCGTGAACAAAACCGCTGACGAGCGCCAACAGCAAGTTAATGCCATGACCGAGTAAAAGAATCAGAATGCCCAGCAATAAACCCAGTCCGGGTACTGCCTGCTCGACCTGAACGGCTAATTGGTTGAAAGTTAATGCTAAAGATGCACTGGCTAGTCCCAAGGCAAATAGACGCAGGTAACTCATCACATCTCCAAAAAGTTTAGAAATTGCTACGAGAGAACTTACACCGTCGAACAACCGCAACACAACTGATTTGACGGAATTAATTGGGCGATCGCTGCTAAAGAAGAGAATCGCCAGCATACCACCTACCAACAATCCGATCCCTCCGTGAAATAAGCTAGTTGACCCACCACCTCCGTCACTGAGAAACACGAGCAGTCCTCCAAAGATAACTGCGATCCAACCCAGGGATTTAGCTCTGGCTGCGAACCCGACAGAATGATAGGCGATTGCGGCATTAGCCAAAACCAAATGCAAGCAACCGATCGCAATTGAAAAACGCATCATTGCGTTGTAATCGTTGAGATTTAGAAATTTGAAGCGAACTAACAGCGAATCTTCTGGCAGGGGAATGCCGAAATAACTGCCGACGAGAATGCCGTAAATTCCAGCTAAAATTACTCCTACCACTGCTAAGATTCGGAAGTGTCTGCCTTCCGTACTTTTACCCATCTTTCTCCAATAATAAGCGACAAGAATCGCCAGTATCAGGGCATAGCCAGCATCGGAAAGAATCATGGCAAAGAAAATGGGAAAAGAAAAGAAAAGGACGGGTGAAGGGTCCCAAGTACGATATCCTGGAGTTTCGTAAAAGCTGACCAGATCTTGTCCTCCTCGCAAAGTTGGCGGATTATCCATCAGAGTTGGCGGGTTTTCATCTGGTTGGGGAGGTTTGGCGAGGAACGCAAGCCGATGCTGTTGTGCAAAGAAATCTAGATATTTTAAGTTTTTCTTGGGCAGCCAACCTTGAACCAAAAAGATGCCTCCCTGCTCGGCAGTTTGCAGGCTCGCTTGTTGAAGAGCGTTTTCATCTTCAGTGCGAGCAAGATTTTTGGCAAGCAAAAAGAGCCAGCGACTTAGAGCTTGATGCTCGGCACCAATTTCATCTAGCTCTAGTTCTACCTGCTGCAGTTGACGTTTCAGCTCTTTTGGCGAAACAGAACCGGCGTGAGTGCGGCTAACGGGGAGAGCATCGGCAGACGGTTCTTCTTTAGCGATAACTACCACATAGGCAAAGCGTTGATCTTCAGCTACTTTTTGCCAGGGAAGTGCCAATTTTTGCAGCTGCTTGATTTTGGGATGGGGGATCCGGTAAAACCAAAGACGATAACCAGCTAACTCGTCGAGAGTCGGTAGCGTAAATTCCCCCCAAGGTTCCAACTCTCGTAGTCGATTAGTCAGAAATAGTCTGCGATCTTCTGCCTCTCGACGCTTCTGTTTATTTGCTAATATCATTTTTACGACGCGATCGAGATCGAACTGAGACTCATCCTCGACTTGATGCCACCGTCGGGGCACGTCCATCAGATATCGCCAAGCTTGTTGAGCTTCCTCAACCCTTTCGGAGGAACCAAATTCGGCAGTCTCGGGGGGAGGTTGCAGGGCAATCAGGTGCATGCATCCCAAATTTTGCAAACCTTTTAAGACGGCTTCTTTGTCTTTGGGCAGACCAAAAAGAGTAACTTTATTTAGAGGAACGATACTCATGCCCTCTGTCTCTCCTTCTTACCCTTGGCGATCTTGGCTCGAACCACTCCTGCCCGTTCCAGATCTGCTGAATAAATTTCAATTTTCTTGATATTTTTCTTAGTTTGCGGAATCAACATCTTGTCGAACAGGTTGAATCGCTGGGTGACTGTTCGCTCGGCTTGATGGAGTAATTCCAATCGTCGCCGCGCTATTTGAATTTGAATCTCGGTTTCTAGGGCAATTTTTAATAACTCTACCAGGCGATCGACCCAGAAGGGCTTGCCGAGTAGAGCATAATCGCGTACCTGAATTGTTACGCTGTCGAGCTTAGGCAGACGAGTTCCCATCAGGTTTTCCTCGCCCAGATCCACTCTAGTTACCTTGACGATGTCAGTTAAATCGACCAGCTCATTGGAGAGCATGGGTAATTCGCGAGCAATTTCCGGCTCGATCTCTTCGAGCTTTTTTTGTGTTTGGACTAAGATTTTTTTGGCTTTTGCCTTTTCGGCACTCAGTTGACGACGCTTGAGGTCGAGGGAAGGCAAAACCTCTGTAAAAGCTCTGAGCTGCTTTTTCTGCTCGCTTAGGGATGCTTTAGTTAGTGTCAGTCGTGCCATTTTTAAGTTGCTACCATGTTTTTTGGTTGCACTTATTTAGGATAATACTTGTTGATGAGCGACTGCTTCATTAGCAACTCTTGAGCATCAAAGCACTCAGCTAGAGTCTTCCAGGCAAGGTCGAGAGCTTCCTCTAAAGGTATGGATACGTTAATATCCATGAATCTCTCTTGGAATAGCTTGCCAAACTTTAATAACTTGCGATCGTAGTCGGATAGCTCAAAAGCCATCGCCTGTTTTTGCTCTGCATTTCTGGCACCGGAGTAAAAGCGAATCATCGCATTCATAATCTGACTGTGGTCTTCTCTGGTTACTTTTCCAATCACATTTTGTTTGAGACGGGAAAGAGAGCCAAAAGGGTCGATTACGCCATCGTGAAGATAAAATTGTCCCTCAGTTATATAACCAGTATTGTCCGGTACTGGATGGGTTACGTCGTCTCCTGGCATGGTAGTAACGCTTAGAATAGTCACCGAACCACCCCGAGCATAATCGCAGGCTTTTTCATAGCGGCGGGCTAGCTGAGAATACAGGTCGCCGGGATAGCCTCGGTTAGCAGGAACTCGATCCATGGCGATACTCACCTCTTTAAGCGCATCCGCAAACGCTGTCATGTCTGTCAGCAACACTAACACTCGCTTGCCTTCTTCTACTGCAAAATGCTCGGCTACTGCCAGCGCCATATCGGGAATCAGCAGGCGTTCAACAATGGGGTCGGAAGCCAGATTGACAAACATTACCGTGCGCGAGAACACGCCAGCATCTTCAAAGGTTTTGCGAAAAAAGTAGTAATCGTCGAAGATCAATCCCAGCCCTCCGAAAACGACTATATCGGCATCTGCTTGAATACCAATACGGGCGAGAAAGGGATTGAAGGGTTCGCCAGCGACCGAGAAAATAGGAATCTTTTGGCTTTCGACCAGACAGTTAAACACATCAATCATCGGTACGTCAGTGCGGATCATTTTAGAAGCCAGCACTCGTTGAGTGGGATTGACTGACGGTCCTCCAATTGGCACCTTGGGATCTTGCGACAGTTCTGGTCCTCCATCAATTGGTTCTCCCGTTCCGCGAAAGACTCTGCCCAAAATATTATTTGAATAGGTAGCTTCCAAGGGATGACCCAAAAAACGAACCGAAGAATTGGTGGACACTCCTTTAGTGCCTCGAAAAACTTGAAGCGTAACAGCATCTTCTTGGAGATTGATAACCTGGGCTAAAGATAGGTTGCCATCGCTTCTTTCGACCACTGCTAGGTCATTAAAGCGCGGAGCCATTTCTTTCTGATGGGTATTTTGAGGCAACTGAACGCGGACGATCTCGCCGACAATTTCGATTATTTTGGAATAACGAACTAGCGTTTGTAGCATAGAACTAGTATATTTGCGGGATAAAATGTCTTTCATCTGGAGAAAGCCGAGCGTCTTACTTGTCTGTCATATTCCGCTCTCCTAGTTTGATTTTTTCCCTGGGTAAATCTTCATAGGGAATCAAACTGAGAAAATGAAAGATGCAATTAAGACGAGCGCGTGTTCGATTGTCTGCTGGAACGATTTACAAGGTGTGTAATCCTTGTCTGTAGCAATCAGCATATCATCCTTTGCTTGAGAATAAGTATAATAACGTCGATAAGACTCCACATTCATGGGGCTTAACTTCCAGATTTTATGCGGGTTGGCGATTCGGTCTTTAAAAGGTCGCTCCTGCTCTTCCATGCTGATATCTAGCCAATATTTAATCAGGATAATGCCTGAAACTACGACGGCACGTTCAAATATGGGCAAGTATTGTAGAAAACGGACATATGCTTCTTTCGTACAGAAACCGATAACTCCCTCGACTCCAGCGCGATTGTACCAACTGCGATCGCAGATTGTAACTTCACCAGCAACCAGAAAATGTTGGACATAACCTTGGGCATACATCTGGGTTTTCTCGCAATCTGAAGGAGAGGGCTTTTCCTAATCGGTTGCGAACGTAGTCCATGGTCGTTTATTTATACTTTTAATAACTTTTAGAAAACTTATAAACGCCTCTTCCGTTCCCCTACATGGAGTGCGTCGAAGACCATGTGGTCCGGAGTAAATGTAGATGACAACTCCTCGACTTTTGACTTTTGAGTTTATTTAACTAGGGTTTTGGAGATTTATGCAAGAGATCGGTCTTAGTCTATTAGTTTTTTATCGAAAATAAAATTAAAGGCTCTCTAAAAATTGAGGAAAATCCGATGAAAGCTGCTGTCATTAATAGTTATGGTGGAACCGAAGTTTTACAAATCGCAGAGATTGAAACCCCTCAAATTAATAGCAAGCAACTATTAGTTAAAGTCATGGCAACCAGTATAAATCCTATTGATTGGAAGATTAGAAAAGGAATGCTCAAGCTTTTGACTGGCAATAAATTTCCCCTGGTTTTAGGATTTGACGTATCTGGAGAAGTTGTCCGAGTAGGCGATTCGGTTGCCGATTTTCAGGTAGGAGATCCAATTTATACGAGCTTGAATAGCTTATCGGGGGGTGCGTACGCAGAATATACTGCGGTTGATGCCAAAGTAGCCTGTCGCAAACCGGAAAATCTGACCCACGAACAAGCCGCTGCAGTTCCTCTAGCGGCTCTTACCGCGTTGCAAGCCTTACGAGACAAAGGGAAAATTCAATCGGGACAAGAAGTACTGATTAATGGTGCTTCTGGAGGTGTTGGCAGTTTTGCCGTGCAAATCGCTAAGTTTTTTTCCGCAACAGTGACAGCCGTTTGCAGTGCTAAAAATATTGAACTGGTTAAAAGTTTGGGAGCCGATCGCGTTATCGATTATACTCGGCAAGATTTCACTAAGGAAGGGGTTAAATACAACCTCATTTTCGATGTAGTAGGCAATCGATCCTTCTGGAGTTGTCAGAGTAGTTTAGCCTCTAATGGCGTATACATTACCACTCAGCCTACTCCTAGCTATTTTGGGCAGAGTATTTTAACGGCGTTGATTCCAGGCAAAAAAGCCAAAGTAATCCTTCTCAAATCTAATGCTTCGGATTTAGCTTTTCTCAAAGAGTTAATCGAAACAGATAAACTAAGACCAGTTATTCAAAACATATATCAATTAGCTCAAATAGCTGAAGCTCATGCTGAAAGCGAACGGGGACACGTAGTAGGCAAGCTAGTGGTTAAAGTTGCCGACTAATAAGATCGCGATCGCCGTTGTTACTAGTAATTTATCTAACTTAAAAGACAACTCCTATGACACCTAATGCTATCGATCGCTTCTGGGAATTGCTAAGTTCGGTTTTCGCTCTCCAAGGCGATGCTTTCCGGCTAGTAGTGCAGTTGCCCCATGGCTCGACAGTTGCTGCAATTATCGTGTTGGCAGCAGGCTTATCCCAGGAGATCGCTCAAAGCATCATTCTTTTCATCAATCAAGTCAAACCTATTCGGTTTATTTTCAGTTTATTGCTCAATGCCGTTTTATTTACAGCGGGCTATTTATTCCTCGTTTTCAGTACGTGGGCGATCGGTTTAGTGCCTGGTTTAGTTCAAGTACCGTTTGGAGTGTTAGCCATAGCGATCGCTATAGGCTATGCACCTCTCATCTTTAGTTTCTTAGGCTCCTTACCCTACTTAGGCATACCCATTCTATCCCTGTTGTCTGTTTGGCACTTGTTAACATTGGTGGTTGGCTTGGCTACCATAACCGGACTGGAGATTAGCAAAGCTTTTGGTTACGTCGCACTGGGTTGGCTCGTCTTACAGGTGTTGCAGCGGACAGTCGGACAGCCGATCGCCAATTTAGGGCGTTGGCTAATGAACAAAACGGCTGGAGTAGAGCTGGTAAGGAGCCAACGAGAGTTAATGAATCTCGTCATTACTGGCAGACAGGGAGCCTTTTCTCCCATGAAAGAGGAGATGCGGCAACGAATAACAGAAATAAGACAAGCCAGCATTGCACATTCTCTCCCACAAGTAGTCCAAAACACCACAGAAGAACAGCAGGAGCATTTTTCTTCTCCATCAGGCTCTTCCTCTTCCCGTACAATCTCATGGCAACCGTCGGGCTTTTTTAAAGGAGCCGAGCGAGGCTTTAGCCGAACAATAAAGACGCTTTTCGGTCTGTTGGGCATTGCCTTGGTTAGTTTCCTAGTTTCATTCTTGTTCAGACCCCTGCGTGAATGGTTATTTGGTTCGTACAACAGTTTACCTGAATTGCTCCAGCTATTGTTGAATTTAGTCTGGATTGCGGTGGTAGCCATTGTCGTTGCCGGACTGTTGGCTCCTTTGGAAACCCTGGGATGGTGGGCAGGCTGGTACGAAGATGAAATTGACACTAATATTAATGCAGGAATTTTAGCAGAGCCTATTGCCGATCCAAAAAAAGTCTCGCGTTATGTCGTTTACCTCGATGGCATTGCTAAATCTACTTTTGAATATCTCCCCGATGTAGAGAAATTCCTCAAAACATTAGCATCCACTCTGCCAGATGGTGTAGCACTAATTCGAGGGATCGTGCCCTACTCTGTTTTAAATAATCCCCTAGATGAAGACCGTCCTCTAGCCTTTTTATGGCGTATTGTTGACAAAGCCCGCTTGGGTAATCCAGCTACCTTACTGGGAATGCTGATCAACCTCCGCAACGTTCTGATTGTGGCAGTTTCAGCGGACAAACGCTATGGTCCCCTCTACAATCAAGGTATTGCTCAAGTCATTTATAACGGTTTGATTAACAATGGCTATCAACCTGATAGTGGCATTCCCATTACCCTAATAGGTTTTAGTGGTGGAGGGCAAATGTCGGCTGCCTGTGCCCCATTTTTAACAAAAGCCTTAAATGCACCGATTGATGTAATTTCCCTCGGAGGAGTCATCAGCGGCAATTGCAATATCTTGAAATTAGAGCATCTGTATCATCTAGTCGGAAACAAAGACAGGGTTGAACGACTCGGTCTTATTATGTTCCCAGGACGATGGAAAATCTTTCCCTTGTCTTATTGGAATAGAGCTAAACGACGGGGCAAAATCACTTTGGTCTCACTGGGTCCGGTTGGACATCAAGTACCTGGTGGATTGATGGACCCGTGTCTCATTCTGCCCGATGGTCGCACTGCCTTAGAGCAAACCATCGACTATATTACTACTATTCTCCGAGGGGAGCTTCACATTCCAGAGGAATTTACTACTGTTAAATCCAGCAATTACGAAATCTATCAACAAGCTGCCTTCAATCGACCGGATTACTATCCAATTCATCAGTCTATCTCTCCCGAACTGTATCGACCGATTGGCATTTGGATGGGACGTTTAATTCTACCCAAACGAAAAGAACGGCAACGAGTTCGAGGAGCTTTATTTGAGGTATATCATGGAGATGAACTCCACCAGCATTTAGTAGGACAGATTGTCAACTTGCGCTGGAACAATGAACCTATTGTGCAGAAAAAAATACGGGCAGCTAAACGAGACGTTCACTTCAGCGCCGAAGCTTCCTATACTAGCAAGTACGACGGACTGATCCATCCCGAGCGCCTCAATCATTGGTTACAGGTCGATCCGTTAGAATCCCTGGCAGGTTCTCATCCTAATGACGATATAATCGTTATGCTCGAAGGTGAAGTAGCGAGCGAAGAATCTCTTTCTTCTACCAATCTCTACATCAGCAATCAACCAGTCCAGATTTCGGGACCTTTCTATGGATTGGTTAAATTTCTAGAACCACTCGCTGGTAGCGATAGTTTTGAGGTAGTTCATTTCAATCGAATATCTCGCCAATTCGATGGCACGCGAGAAATTGTCCGAATGCCTCAAGTGGTGGCGGATCGAAATGGTTGTTTTCCTTCTACCAGTCGCGATATTGAAAAGTCTCCCCTCAACGAAACAGGCTGGTACATCTACGGTGCTAAGGATACCTCTGGGTTATTCGTTGTTAGGTCTTTAGCTCCCCGTGCTTTGTTTCGACTTCAACCCGATGAAGTGATTTTGGGCAAGAAGTCTGCCTACCACTACATTCGCAAGCAAGCCTGGGCAGATCCGGTAGCGCAGAAAGGACGTATTTCATCCGTGCTATTGCATTCGGGGAGACTTACTAAAACAGCGAAATCTGACAGTGATGGGATTAATCCCTCGGTCATTCAAGAGGCGATCCCGCTTTGCGGGTGCTGCCGCTCCGAGCAATGGCAAGAAGGCGATCGCGCCCTCGTCCTCCATGTCTACGGTGGCATTGGCGGCAACAAGCGAGAACCAGCCGCCGCAACGCCCTTTTTCTTCGGACATTTTGCCTATGGTATGGCAAAGGTCGTGCGAGAACCCCTGACCGATGAACTGCGCTTTGACATCCTTTACTATCAAGTCTACACCCACAATACTGATGGACTGACAGCAGGAGTGTTTCACTGGTCGCGCTATTTGGGCGATCGCCAGTTTGGTTGGGTGGGAGTTCGTCCCGTTGCCGATATTCTTATCAAATTGGATGCATTTACTGGATACTATAACTTTGATGGCGTGCAGCGCTCGCCTTTCGATCTGATGCTGGCACAACTGGAAGTGATGACCTCTCGCTATCGGATTGGAGACGGTACGGGGGGAACTTATGTTGACCCTGCCAATAACTGCGCTCAGGATTCAAATAGGGCTTTGTTCGCTAGCCTCCGGCAAATGGAATTAGCAGTTCGCGCTCACAAAGATTGGCTGCGCGAGTGGGGCGATCGCCATCCCGAACAAGCAAGACGGTTTCGACAGCTCATACAATTGGAAAAAGCCCTCAAAAGAGAACTACAACCCTTGGGCAATCCTCGCTCCGACTGGGAGCGCAACGAATATAACTTGGGCAGTACTTTAGAAGATGAACCCCTACGTAATTTAATTGCTGGATTAACTAGTTGGCGCACCATGCTACCCCGTCTTGCCAGCGATACTGTTGTCAAAATTTTTCTAGAGCAAGGGGCATCGGTGTGGGTATTGCGGACTAATCAAATAGGTGGCTATGACCCGGATATAGAGCCGATTGCACCGATGACACTTTAAGTAATTGGGCAAATTTAAATTCACTGGTGGAGAAAGGGAAAAGGCAAAAGGCAACAGGGAACAGGGAATAGAAATACAATTTGTGTAATTATTCTGCCTGTGTACTAATAAAATTGTTTGACGGGGGGATACTCTGGACTCAGGGACTGGGAACGCAGAGAAATTTTCTTTTAAATTAAGCCATCTTTTCTTATTGTTGGCGACGATGGTAATCGGCTACGTGAGCTTTCCATTTATCAACCAAATAGAAGCCAAAGGCGATCGCTAAAACGGCAAGAGCCAAAACACCAAGGACTTCGATAGTGTAAGTCAGAGTTTGTTGTGCAGTGGCAATAATCATGGGTAGAACTCCTCGATTTATGTAGCAGTTTGTAGAGTCTTGTAGCGATTATTTATCAAAAAGCTATTAACTCTTGGGCTGTTAGCTCTTAACTAGTCGGGTTCCGTGACCTTCTTAAGAGAGCTTTTAGCTCAAGAATTTAGCTAATAACTTTCAACTCTTTTACTCTTATCTTAGCTAAATGTCGCAAGAGGTTTAAGGAAAGTAGCTGGATAGTTTTTATTAATAACTGATGTTACGCACTCTTGAGTAAATGTAATTCACACATGGCTTGTTGCAAAGCTTGGACCCTACCAAATATGGTCTGCCTCTACGGTAACTGGGGTTTGGGGGCATGATCCGAAAGCGTGAAAGTCAGGGGCACTTCTAACTACAAAAACCTGATTCGGTTTCTTACCACCCCTAGTGCAGGGGTATTTCATTCTAAAAAGTGTTAAAATCTGCTCTAATCCAAATCCACATTTTCGCTGTGCCTGAGCCATATTTTTAAACCCTGCATCTCGATAAAGATTAATAGCTAGATTTCTGGCGAGCGCCAAAAGTTGAGGTAGAGGAGTAGTACGAATTCGAGATTTATCTTCCCCTTGAGTTACATCTCTTACATAATGGACTTTGTTTTCAACTCCCCAATAACCACGAATTCTTTGGTAAAACTGAAATGCTGTTTCGTTTAAGTCAGAAATATAGTACCTGGTGCTATATTCTGTTTGATGCTTAGTCTTGCGTTCAGACTCACCTTTAATAATTGTAGTCAAACCAGGCCAATTAGAAAGATTTAGGCTGGTTTGACTAATACTAACTTGTCGTTTTTCTCTCCGTCCATGTCCTTTATTTACTTCTTCAAAGGTTTCTTGGACTATAAATTTTTGTTTGATAGTTTGATAAAGTAATGATTGATTCCCGTTAACCGCAGCTAGATCATGATTACCACCATCAATTATGGTCTGAATCGTTTTTTTGTGTATTGATGGCATCAAAGGCAAAAACTACTCCTCGAAGAGCTAAAGCTTGAATGCATTCGGGTAAAGCCTTTATTTCATTGCTGCGATCGTCTACTTGATGAGGTTTGAGGATTAAACCCCTCTCGAGAAACACCATTAGTTACTGGGATTGAGCCACTAGTTCAAAACCCAAAGAAATCGCCTTTTTCCTGAGATTGTTCACCATTCGTTCTCGATATTGTTGTTCATAATAATCAGTACCAGGG
>JADEWQ010000139.1 GCA_015207585.1 Pleurocapsales cyanobacterium LEGE 06147
GATTCTGGGAATGTCCTAGCTGTGGTACTAAACATGATAGAGATATCAATGCAGCTAAGAATATAAGAGACGAAGGACTGCGAATATTAAAGACCTCGGGAAGCGGGGAAAAAGCCTACTGTCCAGATGTAAGACGCAGTAATAGAGGACGAAAGAAATCTACTACTGTGCTGTCTGCTGGGTAGGAAGCCTACGGTTACTCGCAAGAGAACCGCTAGGTACTTCACAAACAATAGATTAATATTATTAGTCTGTTCCTCCACAAGCAATACCTCCAGTCCTACGAGGGTCGGCAGCGGCAATCAAACCTTCTTGGGGACTCCACAAGGCAGCTTGTACTCCGCCAAAATACATCGAGGGTTGGGGAAACTGACGGGTGACAAACCCTTCAATCGAATCTGCCTTCAAACCTGCTTCCAAAGCAACAGTAGAAGCACCTTCAAAAACTTCAACGTGGAGTCGAGGATGGGCTATTGCCTCGGCAAGAGACATGCCTAAATGGATATAGTTAACCAACACTTGGGCGATCGCGGTAGTGATGCGAGAAGCACCGGGAGAACCAATAGCGAGTACGGTACCATCCTTATATCTAGCAATAGTTGGAGCCATATTAGAAGTAAGGCGGGTTCCTGGAGTAATACCCTCCAAGCCTTTCGGATGCAGTTCTACTTCTCCGAGGGAGTTATTCAGCCACAGTCCGGTATCGGCAATCATGACTCCAGAACCATAACCAGCCGAAGCACTTACAGAACAAGCCAAACCATTGCTATCGACGGTCGATACATGAATGGTTGAAGGTGATTTGAGTAATTCTTGGGGATTGCCCAAACCCGCTAAATCTAACAAACGAGAAGCTGCTTCTACTACCGAACTACTGCTTACGCTGTCGAAATGACGGTTGCGATAGTCGAGAACTGCCTGCTGGATGGCTGCCATTCTCTTTACTGCTGCCGAATTCCATTGGGCAAAGGGATTATTGTCAAGCAATAAAAGCATTGCTGCTAAGCAAGCTCCGCCAATAGCGGGTGAAGAGTTAGTAACCACCTCCCAATCATCAAAACGAATGCAGATAGGCGATCGCTCAATAGCACGATAGGCAGCAAGGTCAGCAGCAGTAAGCAATCCCTCCCCCGCTTGGATCTCTGCTGCAATTCGCTGTGCGAGTTCGCCTTTATAAAAAACCTCCGCTCCCCCGTCGGCAATTAGTTGTAGACTATCAGCTAGCCCTCGAATGCGGACGATTTCCCCTTCCCGCAGACAGCTACCGTCGTCGTGGTGCAAAGCTCGATAACTATCAGCATTCCAGCCAAAAATAGCTTCGTGTGTATAAAGCAAATATTCGGCTGAGATTTTAGGAAGGGCAAAACCTCGTTCTGCCCACTGTCGGGCTGGCTTGACGATTTCCGCCCAGGGAAGATTACCGTATTGTTCGGCAGCCATTGCCAAACCAGCCAAGATTCCAGGTGTAGCTACGGAGCCATAGCCAATCAGGGTTCTCATGCCGCCACCATAATCGAAGAAAACTTCTCGAACTCCCCTACCCGATTTTTCTGGTTCTAGTCCTCGACCTGGCATTTCAGCATAGGCATCGATGACGATAGGATGGTCTTCTGGTGCCCAGATGGTAATAAAGCCACTAGCTCCTGGAGCGATAACCCCAGGCTCGGTACACATAGAAACTAAAGCTGTAGCCAGTGCCGCATCAACAGCATTACCACCGCGATCGGCAATGGCAGCACCAGCATCGGCAGCAATCTGGGAGCCGGAGGCAACGATTACCCGTGACATAATAATAGACTTTTTCGACGATAAATTATAAGTTCATCCGTTAGAGATAGTAAACTAATATCCATTTAAACTGCCTACTATTCAATTAGGAAACAAATCATTAAACCTTTGCCCTGTCTCCATATCCCCACGTCGGTCATCATCAGTAAATTAAATGATTAACAGCTTATTGTACTGTGTTCTGCCATTTCTGTTGGCAATCTATTTTCCTAATTGAGTTTTTTTGAAGTTAATATAGACTCTTTACATTTGGTCGATTTAGTGTATTTGTGTTAAGAATTAGTTCTTTGGAACCAAATCCTTTAACCAAAACCAGTTGGTTTTTACAAAAACTCTATTCTTTGTTAATATTAATCAAATTTTGGACATACAAGTTTTAGTTTTTAGACAAAATATATATTGAAAAATTAGTAATAGAGAAGTTACCCTTCCGATAAGTCTGACTTTAAAGAGCGGATAAGTTTTCTCTTCCAACTTTTTAATTTTATTTTCCTTATTTTAGAAAAATTAAAAATTAAAAACTCTTAGTGTAAATGCTGCTCGCAATTTTATCTCCAAAAACAATTCGTTTCTCGCGTGCTTTCTGGCTGAGACGTTTATCAATCAGGAGACGGAATACAGGAGACTCCGAATCAGGAGATAATTAACGCATTTATTATACTTATTGTTAATTAAAGACCATTAAATGAACAAAGAGACAGAACACAGAATTCATCGAGTTAGGAGATTTGTTTATTCTGACTCCTATACGGGCAAACGGCGGTTTGCCCGTACTTCTGGATATGGATAAATTTGTTTACACAAAACAAGCATCATATCAATTAAAGCAATTTCATAGAGGAGGGATATATGGCTATTTTGACCGTCACTAATGCAAACGACGATGGATTGGGTTCTTTGCGACAAGCGATTTCAGATGCTAACGCTACGGCTGGTTTCGATACGATTGAATTCGACGATCGCTTGAGCGGGCAAAAGATTAGCCTCACAAGTGGAGAGTTGCAGATTACAGATGACCTTACCATTCAAGGACTAGGTGCGGATCGATTGACCATCAGCGGCAACAATATTTCCCCAGTCTTCCTTATCGACGATGGGGACCAGAGCAATCAAATTGATGTGGTCATTGATGGTCTGACAATTACTGAGGGAACGACTGCTGATAATGGTGGCGGCATTCTCAATCGGGAAAATTTGACGGTGAGCAATAGTACCATCTCTGACAATACAGGCGGTGGCATCTTCAGTGCTGGTTTTAGTGGTAACCCGATCGATTTAACGGTAAGCAATAGCACCATCTCTGACAATATAGGTGGCGGTATATTTAGCTCAGAAGGTTTTTTCCAAGCAACCGACACTACCATCGCCGACAATACGGGTGTTGGGATAGGTGTTTTTAATGGTTCCCTCGAAGTAACTGGAAGTAGCATTTCTGGCAATAGCGATCGTGGTATCGGCATCGGCTTTGCAGACCTTAAACTAACCGACAGCACCATTTCGGACAATACAGGCGGCGGCATTGGAGCCAGCCGAGTCAATCTCGAAATAACTAATAGTACCATCTCGGGCAACACGACAGCCGGTGACGGAGGTGGGATTTCTGCATCTGTTGTTAACGGCAAGATAACTAATAGCACGATCGCCAATAATACGGCTGACAGTAATGGCGATGGCGTGGGCAACGGCGGGGGCGTGGAAATTTTTGCTGGAGAAATAGAGTTTAATAATACTATTATCGCTGGAAATTTCGATAACAGCCCACCAGAAAGCGATCTCAGCGAAGCTGAGGCACTGCGCGAGCGCCATCCTGACATATCTGGTTTTGGCTTCGCTAGCAATGGCTACAACTTAATCGGCGATATTACTGGCATCAGCTTTGCCAATCCTTTCACTGCTACGGGCGATTTAATTGGCACTAGCGATCGCCCCATTGACCCGCTACTAGATTCCCTGCAAGATAACGGCGGTTCTACCCAAACCCATGCCCTTCTTGATAGCAGTCCCGCTATTGATGCTGGCGATCCTAACTTTATGCCTCCTCCAGAATTCGATCAACGGGGTGCGGATTTTCCCCGCATTCTGGATGGTAATGGAGATGGTATTGCTATTGTTGACATTGGTGCTTTTGAGTTTGCCTCCATTATTAATGGCACTCCAGACAGCGGCTTCATTCAAGAACCGAGTACTTCTGATAGTTCGTTTTTAATATAAATCCATTATGAGAAGTCTTTTAAACTTATCTCGACTGTTGATGCGGTGCGGCAGCACCCGCTGCGCGGGATCGGCATCGGCTACTTCTGAATCCGGTACTTTGATTCAAAGCTATCACGACGTTCTGATTGTCGGTCAAGCGGCTCAAATTTCAATTCGTCCGATCGCTCCTTCGGAAGCGACGTCCGTGCAGGTGGACAATGCCCGGTTTATTCGATATTTAAAAGCTATAGTCGAGCAGGCTGGCGCGGAGTTGGTTGAGGTACCTCCTCATTTAAATCGAGACGATCGCTGGATGCAAGATGAAATCGAAATTGGTTACTCCCAAGCTCCCGGAATAGAAATACCGGTGGTGTTCGACTCTCCTCGCAACCGAGGACTTGCTCCTTTGGGAGAAGAATGGCTGTTGGGTCCAGACTTTGGTTATGTTACTCGAAGCAAGGGAGAGCCTAATTCTCTCGATTCTTTCGGTAATCTAGAAGTCAGTCCCCCCGTTACCGTCGATGGGGTTTACTATCCCTTTGGTCGCACGATCTTTGGCGGTGCTAGACCAACTGCTGCTGCCGGAAGACGAGTAATGTCAGTAGTGCGCGAACTATTGTACGCCCAAAAAGTGCAGCCACCAATTGAAATCTATTCCGATTGGCTATTCGTCGGTCATATAGATGAATTTATGACCTTTGTTCCCTCTCCTACACCAAAAGGATTTAAGCTTTTACTCGCTAGTCCCGAACAGTGCTATTGTCTCTTGAAGGAGTTAGAAGAAGTCGGTCGCGGCGATGCCATCCTCATGAAAGGCAAAAAGCTTTATGGAAAACCAGCTGAGGTTACTGTTTCCCAGTTACTTAAGAACAAAACTCTGGCAGGACATAACTATCGCTACCAAGAGTATATTGACTGGAATAGGGCAGTATTGAAGAAAGAACTCGGTCTGGATGAAGAGGATATTATTCACTTACCCGCACTGTTTCGACCCAAAACTTACAGCGGCAGAGCAGAAACCTACTTTCCCAACATGGTTAACATGATTGTCTTGGAGAAGCATCTTGGCATTCCCAAACCCTACGGTCCTAAAGTAGAGGGTCATTGTCAGTTTGAGGCTTATACAGAGCGCGTCCTCGGTCAACTCGGTCTTACTTGTCATTTTATCGATGACTGGGAACCCTACTTTAGAGAATTTGGAGACATTCACTGCGGGACGAATACCCGACGACAGCCTTTTGCTGATAAGTGGTGGGAGATTAAACCACCGCAAAGTTTCGATATTTAATTGTTTACTAAGTGCTAAAATAGAGCTTTAGCGGAGATAAAAAAGTTTTTTGTCAAAAATTTCTCGAATTTTTATCTCGTCAAATAAGTAGAGCAAGAATTTTTGCGCATCATTATCTAATAGATTTGATATAATTGTACTATTAGAGAGAAAGATTGGAAATGGCTAGCGCGATCGGGCTTGCCATTTTTGTAGCGCGATTGTCGATTCAGTAAAAAGCATTCATTAAAGTAGTTAAAAATCAAAGGCAAAAGGAGACGCGAGAGTTCTCCTTATCGATTTTTTGCTTGCTTTTCAAGAAAGTAATAAATAAAGAAATGACAACTACTAAACTCAACAAAATCAAAAATAAATCCAATTTCTCAACAGATATGGTACGCACCTATTTGCATGAGATTGGTCAAGTACCGCTGCTAACCCATGAGGAAGAAATTATCTATGGGAAGCAGGTACAGCGCATGATGACTTTGTTAAGCAAAAAAGCAAAACTGGAGAAAACGCTCGGACATTCCGCCAGTCTTCAAGAGTTGGCCGAGGCTGTCGGACTGAAGGAAGATGAACTAAAACAGTCTTTGCTACAGGGACAGCGAGCTAAGCGCAAAATGATTGAGGCTAATCTACGTCTGGTAGTAGCGATCGCCAAAAAATATCAAAGAAATAATCTGGAATTTCTAGATATGATTCAAGAAGGAAGCCTCGGTCTAGAAAGAGGTGTAGAAAAATTCGACCCAACCAAGGGATATCGATTTTCTACCTATGCTTATTGGTGGATTCGCCAAGCAATTACACGAGCGATCTCGCAACAAGGACGGACAATTCGCCTTCCCATTCACGTTACCGAAAAGCTCAGCAAAATCAAGAAAGCACAACGGGAACTGGCTCAAAAATTAGGTCGTCCTGCTACTCCCAGCGAAATTGCTCGGGAGTTAGACCTAGAACCAGCTCAGATCCGCGAGTACTATAAAATTGCCCGTAATCCTATTTCTTTGGACGTGCGCGTCGGTGACAATCAAGATACCGAGTTGTCGGAAATGCTTCAGGATGATGAAGCTTCGCCCGAAGAATATACAACTGGGGAATTAATGCGTCAAGATATTCAAAAAATGTTAGCTGACTTATCTCCACAAGAACAGAGAGTTCTTTCCCTGCGCTTTGGTTTAGAAGACGGAAAGGAGAAATCTTTAGCTCAAATCGGTCAGAGGCTAAATCTCAGCCGCGAACGAGTTCGTCAGTTAGAAAGTCGAGCACTCGAGCATTTGCGGAAAAAACATTCTCTCGAACTGCGGGAGTATCTAGCTAGTTAAGTACTGAAAGGGTTTGAAACTGAATTAAATTAAGTGTCTAAACTTACTCATATTTACTCAAATTGGGAAAAAACTAGGGTTGTGAACTGGCGCGATAAACTTTAAAAAAAAGGAGGAGCACTAATTAACTCAGTACCAATTAGCTCCTCCTTCCACTGCATTTTAGTTTTATTAACTCGCTAGGTGTAATTAGAAAGGAGATGTTTCTTTAACACCACTACCTACATCGCGAGCGGTTTCTTGTATACTTTTGGTAACTCCTTCTCCAAATTGCTTAAAGGCTTCTGCCGATTGTTCGCCAATCCGCTCGAGTCGTTCCCCAGGCTCGCCTTCTACTTCCCGTGCTTGACGATTCCATTCTCCTGTCGTTTTTGGTCTGTCAGATTCTCGGCTACTTTGGTGTTGTTGTTCGGCTATTCTCTCACCGATAGGTCGATCGCTTTGGGCGGCATTAACAGGATTAACATTGGTTACGAGTACGAGAATCCCTACTAGAACGGCAGCGAAAAGGCGTTCTATACTAAGTTTTTTGAAAGAAGAGATAGTATTAGCGATCGCGCTAGAAATCAAATTTTTCATAGATAATAATTCTCCTTTGCTTTTTTTTGTCTATTTTTCCCATGTTGGTGAAAAATGTTATTCGGCTATTACTATCAAGAAACTAAATTTCAGTTTCTCTTTGAAATTAGCCCAATGACTTTTTACATACGAATTTCACAATAACGATTAATAAGGGATTATCCCTCTAGCAAAAGTCGTATTCTAATCTCACATAGCTGAAAATCTTGTTTATCTTTAATGCAAATGCAAAAAGAAAACTTCGGTACATTACTTTTCAACGGTGCGAAATACAGATGCCCATAATTACTCGCTTACTCGGACTAAGCTAGGCGATCGCAGCATTTAAATTAAATTAAACCTAGTCCAACGTGAGTTCGACAGAAAAATCAGAAAAATCTATAGATATTTAAAACCAGGGTCAGAGGTTTAACCATGTATAAAAAACAGTGTTAAAGAGTACATCGAGCAATAAAATATCTAACCAACTATAGATATATTTCTTATCTTCTCTTTTAGTTAGTGGTTTATGCTTTACTCATCTCGTCCGTGAACTTCTGCAGGCGGACAGGTGGCTTCAACCGCTGTAAAAGGCTCTAGAATTTTATATGTATGGCTGGCTCCTAGGGGAACAACCCAAGAGCTACCAGGCTCTAAAAGAACCATTTGACCTTCGAGATGAAGTTCTGCCTTACCTTGAATGACATAACCAACGGTTTCGTAGTCGCGGCTGGTTTGGGGTTTGGGTTCTCCGGGTTGTTCTTCTTCCCAAAGGCGCATGGAAACTTTGATTCCAGAAGCAAGGTATTTTTGCCCCATCTTACCTTTAGGTGAAGACTGAGAGCTTACTTTAATTACGCTTTTATCTGTCATTTTGTTTTCCTTATTGACAAAATTTATTTAGGCACGATGGGCTATTTAGATAAGAAGTGAGATTGTGAACACATTTTAAAAATTCTCACATTTGTTTTCCTCCCCCTACAGTAAGACTAATAATTAGTAAATTCATCGACGAGTTTAAATTTGGGGTGTAAGCGTCAATACGATGGCATCTTTGGTGCGCAAGTAAATTCAGTCGCTCGATTGCGTAGAAATTTCGATTAAGCGGAATGGAGGCTGGTTGGGAAAATTTTCTTGCAGAAGCGGCATGGATACGTTATAAACAGGAATATTGCTGCTGGTTTGACCTTCCAAATGTCCGTGATGAGCATGACCGTGAAAAGCAGCCGCAACAGAATAGCGAGTCAGCGGTTCCTCTAATCGGCTAGAACCCAAAAATGGATAAATATCGGGTGGTTCTCCCTCAACCGTTTCTTGAATGGGAGAATAGTGCAGTACGGCAATGCGTTGAGGTGTTTGTAGCTTGGCAAGAGCTGATTCTAACTTAAGAGCTTCATTAACTGCCTCGCGTACATATTGTTTGATGATGTCCTCACCCCATGGTTGCAGCATTCTAGAGCCAAAACCGCCTGCAAAGCCTTTTACTCCAGCAAAGCCGATTCCTGCAATTTCACAAACACTGCCATCGAGAAGCTTTATTCCAGCTTTAGCGAGGATTTTTTCAACTTCATCTTGTTGGTTAGATTCAAAGTCATGATTGCCAAACACGGCGATTGTAGGAATTGTGGTAGTTGTTAGTTCTTGGACTAACACTTCGGCTTCTTCTGGTAAACCGTAGTCTGTTAGATCGCCGCATAGCAATAGTACATCAGCCTGTTGACTTGCTTTGGCAAATAGCGGCTCTAACATTCCTTGAGAAGTTTTGGTGCAGTGAATATCTCCTACAGCTGCTATCCGTAAGATCTCCTTAGGATTTTGCATGGGTTTCTCCCTGCTCTTCGATCGCGTCTTTTGATTGTGTAGCAAAAGACAGAGTCGTTTTCATGGTGCGTTAGAGATATTTTTGAAAATAAGCATAAATTTAGATGATTGCCTGAGGATTCATGCTTTTGGCTGAGGTCAGGTAGCGAACATTAGACGACGATCGACAATACCGAGCAATCTAACTTATCAACGAAAAGCGCGGAAGATTCTCAACTTTTTCAAACAAAAATGAATGTCAATAATGCAACCTCTTGAACTCGATCCTCAAACTTACGATTTTTATCGTCGATCGCTCGAGATTCTGAATAAAGCCAAAATCCCTTTTTTGATTGGTGGTGGTTTTGCCTTTGAGCGTCACACGGGAATCGTTCGGGAGACAAAAGATCTAGATCTTTTCATTCGAGCTCGAGATTGTCAACGTGCCCTGCAGGTACTCTCTCAAGCAGGATATCAAACAACTCTATCAGTCTCTCATTGGTTAGCTAAAGCTTACTGCGGTGACAACTTTGTCGATCTGATCTTCAACTCTGCTATGGGAGCTTGTGAAGTGGACGATAGCTGGTTTGAACAGGTTGTTGTAGATAAGGTGATGGACATGTCCGTTCGACTTTGTCCTCCAGAGGAAATGATTTGGATGAAATCTTACTTAATGGCACGCGATCGCTTTGATGGTGCAGATGTAGCTCACCTGCTAAGAGCTTGTAGCGATCGCCTGGATTGGTCGCGCTTGCTGAAACGTTTTGGTGCTCATTGGCGCGTTTTCTTGAGTCATTTGGTTTTATTTGGCTTTATTTATCCGGGAGAGCGAGCGCGGATTCCCTCTTGGGTGATGGATGAACTCATCCGACGGCTAGAGCGAGAAACATTAGATTCTGCGGCGAGTACCGAACGATTGTGTCAGGGCACGCTGCTGGCTCCAATGCAGTATCAGATTGATGTGAAGCAATGGGGATATCAGGATGCTAGAGTTCAACCCAGCGGTAATTTAACAGAGACAGAAGTTATTAATTGGCTAGATCATCTACAGCAAGAGAGAGAAGAAGGTTGATAAGCTTGTAGGGACTTAGAGCATACTACGTCCCTATTTAATCGCTAAAAAAGCTTTTTCTGCCAAAATTTGATGAGCAGCCGCCGTTGGATGAATGCCGTCCCAAAACAAAAATTGAGCCGGACGCTCGCAGACAGTAATAGTAGAGGCTATTTGGGGCGAATTAGATTCACTTTCTGGAGTCTGTGGAGATTGATTCAAACAGGTGTCGCTGACATTGATAAAACCAAATTTTGCTGGATTGGTAATGGCTTCCTGGTAAAGAGAATATACATCAAATTCAATAATCTGAGTATCCGAATTCAACTGTTGCTTCAGCTCATCAAGAGATTTGGATAGGTTAAGATTGTGAGCGTTTGTTAAAGCGGTGAGCGTCTCAGAATTGGGATTATTGCGGGTAGCAGGCAGCTGACCTAAATCCGGTAAATTGGCAACTAAAATGTTTTTAATGCCAGCCTGGGAGAGGAGCGCGATCGCCCGCGACAAATTTTCGACTGATTTGATAGGATTGGTAGCTCCATGAAGATAGTCGTTGGCACCGCTCCAAATTGTTGCCAGTGCCTGCGGATTTACCTCTTGTTTAGAGTCGATAAAACTTTGGACTTGTGCTAACAAACCCGGTACGTCATTGCTATTGATTCCTGAAGTCGCACCTCCCCAGGCAAAGTTGGCAGTTTGCTTGGGGCTTAACTCCAGCTTATCAGCAAGGTGTTCCACCCAGAGCCGACCGTTTGAGTAACGCCCTTGAAAGTAGGGAGGATTAGGAGGGTACGCTCCTCCTGTCGCTTCAAATACATTACCAACATCTGAAAGGCTGTCACCAAAAACATACAGCTCGTCGATTCGGTCAAAGTTTTGTGCCGAATTGATAAATACAATCATAATTAAAGATAAGACAGCAATTCCTGCTATAAAAATCTGCTTTTTCACCGTTTCAGTTATTTTTCCAAAAACTAAAAAAGTTCTCAGGGGAAAGCCCTTCTCCTCGTTTGAGGAAGAGGGCTATTATTAATTCCAATAAATTAAACAAAACTAGACCAACTGCAAACTATGTTTGTTCTATCTTTTAAGCAATGGTAACTTCAACTTCTGGCTCTAATCTTGCTTTGACATCCTCAAATATCTGTCCCAATTGTTGCAGCTCTTCATCAGATAGGCAATTTTCAACTGCTTCAAAAATCTCACCCTCTTCTTCTTCAATATGATGGATAACAGATTCTATTAAACTCTGCATTTTAGAATCAAATTCAAAATCAATAGGATTAATGACTTTTATCTCTTCTAGCAGATTTTTTATCCACTTGTGTTCTTTCTCTGCTTCTTTAACATACTTTTGAGTTGCTTCGTACTCCAACAAAGTTGGATAAAGCACTACTTCTTCTACTCTTGCATGAAGCATCAATTCCTTGTAGATTTGATTAAAAATTTCTTGAATTTGAGCCGAGTCATTATTGTTTTCAAATTCTTCAAAAAGTTCTTCTACCTTTCGATGATCTGTTTCAATTATACTAAGAATGCCTTTTACCCTAACCATAACTTTTCCTTTTTTGGTTAATTAAATGAGATTTAACTATAGCAACTTTGAAAGAAGATAAAACAAGAAGGTGAGCTGAATAGTTAGGTAGAAAAACTGTTCCTAAATAAAAAAATTAGATGAAATAATTAAATTATTTAGCTAATTATTTCGAGTTTGTTTCACATGAGATCTATAAATAAAAATTTACATCGACAAATTAATCAACTCATCCTGCTTATGGTTGAATCTTGTTGGAGCTTAATTATAAAAGTTTTCTATCTTTAGCTCGATGTAGATCTAACTATAATTTTAGAGATTTACTCAAAATTTTTTTTAAAAGTGAGTAAATAGTCAAAAATATATTAAGCAAGCTCGAAATCGGCTTGAGTTAGAATCAAAATATATCTTTCCTATTTATTGACTTTTAAATTTTTTGCCACATTTTTTATATTTATATTCTAAGGTAATCCAAGTATACCTAAATCAATAGGCTGATTCATTATTTTCTAAATTACTCCACCTGACAGAGGTAAATGAGTTGAGAATTTTTTAGACTTAATTTAAAGCCTATTATTCAGTGCAGCAAGTTAAAGTATAGCTATGAATAAAGATTCAAGACATTACAATCGGGAAGAAATTAAACAACCCATGGCTCCCCAAGAGGTAGACCCCGAGCAAAAAATAGCACAGAAGGAAGAAGTAAATCGAAGAAAGAACTTAACAGTCAATCCAGGCGATCGCATTGATCGTTCTAAAGACCTTGAAGAAAAAGCCAAACAAGTTGCAGTAGACGCACCAGATATTGCAGGAGATCACATTGTCGTTCCTACCTACTTTATCGTTGATATGCCCGATGGTAGTCAGAAAGCACTCCATCACGTTAAAGATGCTGAGGAAATATCCGATATAATTCGTCAAGCAAGAGTAGATGAAAATGGCAATCGTATTTGGTGGTAAGCTCTATCGTTTGATAGATAAAGTCCAGTTTCGTTTATTAGAGCGAGTTGAGCTTATCCTTAATTTACACCAGCTAGCAAGGATAAGTCCAAGCTCATTGTGAAGATGCAAAGTATAGGTAAAAACTAAAGTTGATTATTTTCAGAAACTAGATACACCTACTGAGAGATATTTTCCATAGAAAGGTCGTGTTATACCCATGTTAGAAGGCATAAGTATTGTCATCTCTATAAGGCTAGGATATATATTCTCCAAAAAAGATTGCCTTAGCTAATAGAGTTGCGAACTATTGCCTTTATCGATCCAAACGAGTCAAGTACTAAACTTACTTGACATTTGACTAAATTTATTGGCGAGGTAATATGAACGACTTTCCATCAGAAGACGTAGAAGGAGTAGAATCTTCTGCTGCAGAAAACGAAAATTCAGAACCGACTGCTTCTGGCGGCAAACAAACCCCTATTGACCCTGCTATTCGTAGAACGGGTCAGGGAGCGCAAATGGATGTTAGAGAGGGTGCAGCACCCGAAGCTCCTGGAACGGATAATCCTCAAACCGAGGGATCTCCCAACCAGGGAACGGAATCCCGTTAGGTTAGCTTTTATCTTGTCCGTTTGCATCTCCAGCCATTTTAGAGAGTTTAAATTTGACGAACTAAACCCTCAGCAAGACTGAACGTTGAGAGTAAGGCGTTTAGAAAGATGCGGTTGGCGAGATAATATTTCTTGCCAACTTATTTTGTTGGTTAAGCTCAATTTCATGACTGAAATCTATCTTTTGAAGGAGAGCTTTCGGACAATTAACTTTTTTATCTTTAAGTAAAACTTTATTTTTAAAGTATTGTCGATGCAAACATACGATGTTGTCATTATTGGTGCAGGACATAACGGGCTAGTTTGTGCTGCTTATTTGCTCAAAGCTGGTTATAGCGTTCTCTTGCTGGAAAAACGTTCGGTTCCCGGTGGTGCAGCCACTACGGAAGAAGCATTACCTCAAGAAGCTCCAGGCTTTAAGTTTAATCTTTGTGCGATCGACCACGAGTTTATCCACTTAGGACCCGTAGTTGAAGAACTTGAGTTAACCAAGTACGGCTTGGAATATCTCTACTGCGATCCCGTAGTTTTTTGCCCTCATCCAGATGGTAAATACTTTTTAGGTCACAAATCTGTCGAAAAAACCTGTGCTGAAATAGCACGGTATAATTCGCGGGATGCTGAAAAATATGCTGAGTTTGTCGATTTTTGGCAGCGTCTTTTGAAAGGAATTATTCCGATCTTCAATGCACCACCCAAGTCAGTTATTGATATTATCGGTAACTACGACTTGCCCAAGCTCAAAGATCTGTTTTCGGTAGTTGGGCTGTCGAATAAAACTCTCGATCTAATCCGTACGATGTTAAGTAGTGCAGAAGACATGCTCAACGAATTGTATGATTCGGAGTTTGTGAAAGCACCCCTAGCAAGATTAGCATCTGAATTAGGTGCTCCTCCCAGTCAAAAAAATCTGTCGATCGGTGCCATCATGATGGCAATGCGCCATCATCCTGGTATGGCAAGACCGCGTGGTGGAACGGGAGCGTTGATTCAAGCACTACTCAACTTAGTACAGAGCCTCGGTGGTAAAATTTTGACAGACCAGCACGTTGAAAAGGTTTTGATTGATGACGGACGAGCCGTTGGCGTACGCGTGGCAGGCGGTACAGAATATCGGGCTAATCGAGGAGTCATTTCTAACATTGATGCAAAGCGGTTATTCCTCCATGCCATCGATAGCAGCGATGTTGATGCTGCCGATCCTAACTTGCGAGAGCGATTGGAGCGGCGGATTGTCAATAATAATGACAGCATTCTCAAAGTCGATTGTGCGTTGTCCGAACCCCTACGATTCGAGCGCTACGAACATCGAGATGAGTATCTAATCGGTTCCGTACTCATTGCAGACTCGGTAACACAGGTTGAGATGGGTCACCACGATTCTATGATCGGCAAAATTCCCGATTCCGACCCCACGATGTATGTGGTGATGCCGACCATGTTAGATCCTTCAATGGCTCCAGAAGGCAAGCATACACTCTGGATCGAATTTTTTGCTCCCTATCAAATTGAAGGCTCGGAGGGAACGGGATTGCACGGTACGGGTTGGACGGACGATCTGAAAGAAAAAGTAGCCGATCGTCTGATTGATAAACTGGCTGAATATGCTCCTAACGTTAAGAACTCCATTATTGCTCGTCGGGTAGAAAGTCCAGCCGAACTAAGCGATCGCCTAGGAGCCTTCAAAGGCAATCATTATCACATCGACATGAGCCTAGAGCAAATGATTTTATTCCGTCCTTTACCAGAGTTGGCAAATTATGAAACTCCGATTTCGGGACTTTATCTAACCGGAGCCGGAACCCATCCGGGAGGTTCAATCTCTGGTATGCCTGGTCGAAATTGTGCTCGCGTCTTCTTGCGATCGCAGCAACCGCTCGTGCAGACTCTAAAAGATGTCGGAAACTCGGTTAAATCAACAATCGAAGATGTTTTTAAAAAGTCTTAGACTTTGATATATAGCGTTTTTCAATTGAATGGAACGCAAAGATTTTAAGTCAAAAGGTAAAAACCAAAATTTTTTGACTTTTGACTTTTAATACAAAATTGCTATTGCTAAATTTCTGCTACAAATTAATCTCTGTAAGGGCGCATAACCATGCGCCCCTACAAACTTTTAATGACTTCTGCAAAAAGTCTACCGATGAACTCTACCCTTATGAAGATTTTGGTCTAACTAGGGTTAGATATGCTGCAAATAGAATTGACTAGAGGATGATAGTTATGACGGACGAGATTATCCACTCGGAGCTTCAAGAAGATTTTCAAGCAATGAGGACAGAAAATACAGAAGAGATTGAAAAGGAAATTGAAACAGAGACACAGACAGAACCAAGACCAGGAGAATTAGAGAGTATAGGGACTGAAATCGATCTAGAAGAAGTAGATCTAGATCCAGAAACTCTCAATACTGTTACGGTGGACGATACAAATGACAACTTTGACATCGATGATGATGGTATTGAGGATGATGTTGTTGATGAAGAGATAATTAGCGATCGCCCTCCAGAATTGACTCAATCTTATGGTACCGGACTCGAAGGTCAACCTACCGATCGCGCTGGCAATTATAGTCGCCGCCAACAATTTAATGAAGATGATGCTACTTTGACTGGAGGCAATATCGATACTAATTACGAACAAGCTGCTGTAGTAGGAGATGAGGCAGTTGGTGGAACTGTCGATACACCCGACCAAGATATTGTCGATGATTTGGGGGCAGCTGTTGGTTTAGAAATGAGCGATCGCTCCTCTGTGCGAACCAATGACATCTTGGAAAATCGCGATGATAATCGTTGGGAACTAGATCCTCAATCTTCTGATGATTATGAGGAGCGTCAGGACGACCAATCATAATTTCAATCCCAGTTTTCGCAATAGTAATAATTTCCCTACAGATTTAAACAAAGACTGTAGGGGATTTTTATTTCTCGTCTGTCACTCTCCGAGGATTAAAATGAGGAAATAAGTAGTCAAAATACCTACAAGATAGGCAGAACAATGGATGTAGAGCTACAAATTATCAAACATTTAGCTAGGGATGCACAACCAACAGTATCAGTATTCTACTTCATTTGTCATGACGAATCTTCAAGGTAAGACTAGTCATTAAGAAAATTCTGGGCAATCTGTATGGTGCGGAATGCACTGCCGCTTGCGACCTGGAATTCAATTCCAGGTCGGTCGGCAGATTAAGAACTTGGGTAGAATAGGAATTTCGACAGTGTAAACAGAAACTAGGTTGGACAGATTATCGTTTGACGAAATTTGAGCAAATTGAAAAATGATGGGAAATTATTTTCTCTGCTTATTGGATGATTAGTTCTCTTTCAGAAGTATTTTAGACATCTCCAATAACTTATAATTTGGGCAGAGCAATAGTTTGGGCATCTTTAAGAATTTCATGATAACTAGCGATCGCCACGGTGGCTCAAGTATTAGAGGTAACGTATGGTAAATCTCGACC
>JADEWQ010000140.1 GCA_015207585.1 Pleurocapsales cyanobacterium LEGE 06147
TTAGCTCAGGTTACGTTTTCCGCACAGGCTAGACAACTGTTTTGTCCTGCTGGAACTAATTGGCATTTAGTTCTTTGCAAGCCCCCGCTAAATTGCTCTTAGCCATTAGCGGTGGGTAGTTGACTAAATAGCCCATCTATAAACTCATCTTTAAGTGAATTTAATTTTAATAGTCCTGCTACTGTCCCAATTTCCCATTTTTGATTTTTGAGAACATCTTCTTCAAAATTAGATTTTTCATATTTTGTAATTTTGGGAAGTAAATCAGCACCAACAAAATCGATGAAAACTTTTCGACCAATACCTGAAGGATCTATACTTGGTCCAACAATAGCATTTAAGATAGTTGTTATAGAGTCGTCGGATGAAAGGTCAAAATTTTCTACCAGGTTGGGATCTGGATTAATATAAGGTTCGATAGCCAAATCTTCTATCCATTTATTACCATTTGCATCAACAAAAAATTTTGCACATCGGAAATTTTAAATGCCATCGAGTTATATACCCAAACCCATCTAATTTTTTCTTGATTATTTAAATAACGCATTTGAGCAAAACAGAATCCTGAATAATTCAACCCAAAGTAAGCAATTAAAACAATTAATGGTATTCCGATGAAAAGGAAAATACGTAAAAAACAGGTACGGTATATCATTTAAACTTTGCTAAGTGTGAAATATTAGCTAAATTGTTACTTATTGTACTCACTTAATTCGCCTGATTCTTGCAAGTATTACCTTAAAATATTTTACATCTACAAAAACTTTACTAGTAGCATCTTTAGGTCGAATTAAACTATTATTTACTATTTATTGCTACGCTAAATAGGCAATAATATAAATTTGATGATAGTTTTAAAATTAATCAGCTAAATAGAAAAACAAATTCTATTTCAGATTAAATGGGTTTTATAAAGTTTTGATTTAGCCAGTTTTAAATTAAAATTCCTAAGTCAAAACTCATAACTCAACATTCAAAACTTTTAAAGCTAAGAGCTTTCATTGAGGCAATAAACTTTCAACCAAAGCACTTTCTTTTGCTTCTCCAATAGAGGAGGTTGACGATGGTAATGGGGTATGGGGTTCGCGCCACAAAACAATTGATTCGTTTAAGGGTTCAATTGTGGTTTCAGGATAATAGAAGGCGAGAATTTGTTCTGCCGACCAACCTAGTTTAGCCAGATGATAGGATCCATATTGACTCAAGCCTACACCATGACCGAAGCCACCGCCAATAAAAGCATAAGCCGTTAACTGCTTGGACTCGTCATAAATTGGTTCGAGATAAAACAGAGTACTGCGGGGTGGTTCAAAAGCACTGCGGACTTCGTTTTTATGTAATTCGACAACTCCTTTGTCGGTTTTTACACTCAGAGTAAGAATACGTCCCGAAGGCGATCGCTCTTTTACTTTCATCTGTTCAATTGTCTCAAAGTCTGCCAATGGATGATTGGTTCTCTTTAAATATTTCCGCAAATCTCTGTTTAAGTCCTCAATTTTACTCTCTTTATGCCAGCGAAAAACTCCCCTTCCCGTTTCGTTAAATCCCTGTTTTAAACTAATAAAACGACGAAAAGTAGCTTCATCAGCTAAAGAATAGCGAGATAAGTCCCAAACTGGGTAGGGAGAATCAATTCTGGGTTTGAGATAAGGACGTTCGACTCCATTCCAAGCGTCGCTAAAAGAAGCCGTTACTCCTCCAGTAGTAGAAGAATAAAGGGCATCGACTAACTCTTTTTGATAGGTTAACACTAAACCTTTAGTAGCAGCGATCGCGCGATCCGACTGAGGAGTTGTTCCCTTCAATCCTTCATATACCTGACAGTGAACCGTGGCACATAATTGATAATCATCTGCCGCAAAACGCCGCAGGTTTCTTAAAGCATAGGTACGAGCAATAATTGTTTGTGCTTCGACAGCTTTGGCTGGTGCATTTGCACCAATTTCATGAGGAACGACCCCCCGTAGATAAGTTTCTAAAGGAACCTGATTGACTAGAGTGAAATTACCGTAAGCATTAGGCTGTAATCGTAAACTTCCTCCATATAATTTAGTGGATTCAGGATTGTTTGGGATACCAACGGCGACCGCATTTTTGCTGGCGGTAATTTCTACTTCCTCGGGGTAGTAGCGTTTTCCCTTTACTAGTAGGACAAGTTGGGGAACTTCTGTAAGTACTTCGGTTTCTAAGTAGGGAGTTGTATAACCATTAGCCTGCAAACTCTGTAACAGCCATCGACGAGTTAAAGGAGTCCGATATACATCTCGTTTTGCCCATACTTGCCAGCGTTCGGGTTGAGTAATTTCGACTTCGATCCCGAGAGTTTTCCAGAGATTAGCACTATCTTCTGCAGTTTCAAAAGTAGCATGATTGCTCAGTACCAATCTCTCTGACAGCACTGGTTCGGATACGGGTTTTTTTTGCACCTGGAGTACGACACTATCTGTTTGTAGTGATTTTGATGGTTGTTCTTGTCCCGGAAAATTCAGGGTTAGTAAATCTCCTTCGATGCTGCTAATTTTTAGCCCATTAATAGGTTGTTCTTTCTCGTCGATAGGCTCTTCACCTAATCGCTGAACAATTCCTACTTGTAACTCAATTTCTTTCGCCTGCACTACAGTTGCCAAAGTTGTTGTTAATCCGAATAAACAACCGAGTAAAACTACGCCTAAACTACGACCGCTCATAATCTTAAATTTCTAGAGAATAAGGAGTTGTTTGAAAATGCCTGCGGCATCAAAGTAAAGCACTGCTAAGATCTAGAGTTATTAGTTAGTTGTCACTTGTAATCTTCGAGACGATCTAAATTGATATTTTCGATCAAGAATTCTCCCTTCATTAACCGTTGCGCTGCATCTAACAAGGCATCTTCTACATATGGTTTAACGAAATAACCTTTTGCTCCTCTTGAAGCCGCAATATTACGCATTTTTTGTGCTCCCCGAGAAGTTAACATCGCCACTGGCAAAGAAGCAAGTCTTTCGTCTTTTTGCAGATGCGCTAGCAATTCTAATCCATTCATGCGCGGCATTTCAATATCGCAGAAAGCAAGATCGCAAACTAATCCCGCTTGGAGTTTTTCTAAAGCTTCTAACCCATCTCGGGCTTGTTCTATTCGATAGCCAGCTCTTTTAAAGGTCATCGATAGCAGTTCTCGAACCGTTACCGAGTCATCAATAATTAATACCACGGGTTCGGTTTTGGTAACTTTTCTGAAATTATTTTCTTCCCTGGTTAGAGTTTTTCTAGAATTGGCTGTGACTGTGTTAGGAGTTTTGTTAGCTTTATTTATTTCAATGAGCCGTTGAGCTACGTCCATTAATTCTTTTTCGGTATAGGGCTTGGTCAAATAAGCTTTTGCTCCTAAATCCATTGCCAGTTTGCGATGTTTTTCTGCACCGCGAGAAGTAAGCATGGCGACGGGAATTTGGCTCAGTTTTTCGTCCTGCTGAAGGTGAGACACTAACTCCAAACCATTCATTCTAGGCATTTCAATATCGCAAAAGATCATGTCGCAAGGCAATCCACCACGAAGTTTATCCCAAGCTTCTTGACCGTCACGGGCTTGTTCGACACGATAGCCGAGTTTATTAAAGCTTAGAGAGAGAAGCTCTCGTACCGTAATCGAATCGTCGATCACCAGTACAAAAGGTTCTGTTTTTTCCGCTGGTAAATTTTTGCTCTTCGAGTCGTTTTGCCATAGATTCAGACCAATTTCTATAGTTTTCTTACCTTGAGCAATTTCAATTAGCTCTAATACGTCGCCGATAGGCATAATCGTTCCATCTCCCAATACAGTAGCCCCAGCAATGCCTGCGGGTTTAGGGATGGGACCTTCAATTTGTTTAATAACGATTTCTTGCTCTGCTAAAATTTCGTCTACTTCGACAGCGAGTAAATTGTCTGCACTGCGCAAGATCAACAGCGAAACGGTATCGTCTTCTTTACTACTACTGTTATAAATACTGCTGCGACCGATTTGGCGATTATAGGACAGCAAGTTACTAATTGGCTGGAAAGGTAATAGCTGGTCTTCCCAAGAAATACACGTGACTCCATTGGCATTAGTTTTGATTTCACTGAGACTATATTCTCTGGTATCCTCGACTCCATCCATGGGAAAAGCAATCCGCGTGTTATTGAAAGTACAAACCAGAGCTTTACAAATACTTAGCACCAGAGGCATGCGGATAGAGAAAGTCGTTCCTTTCCCTACTTCAGATTCAATACCAATTGTGCCGCGAATTTTTTTCAGGTCGGTGCTGACTACATCCATGCCAACTCCACGACCGGCAAAATCATCGGCTTTATCTTTAGTGCTAAAACCAGGATGAAAGAGTAAATCGTATACTTCTTGTTTGGATAGATTTTGCGCCTGCGCCCAGGTTATGAGGTTTTTCTCCAATGCTTTGGCTTTTACTGTTTCTGGATCTATTCCGGCTCCATCGTCAGAAACCGTAATTACAGTCTGGTTTCCTTGAATAAAAGCACGAATATTAATCTGACCGACGGGAGGTTTATTTGTTTCTAGGCGTTTTTGGGGCGATTCGATACCGTGAACGATCGCATTGTTGATTAGGTGAGTCATGGGATTGTAGAGATGTTCGACAATTACTTTGTCTACTAGAACATCTCGACCTTCCACGTGGAGTTCGGCTTGCTTTTTCAATTTGCGGGAAATATCTCTGACTGCTCTAGGCAGGCGATCGGCAGTTTGTCCGAAAGGAACCATCCGCGAGGAGTTAATTCCTTCTTGTAGTTGAGTAGTCACCTGGCGCAGTGATTGAGTCACTTTGTCGGTTTCGTCAACGACAAACTGAATATCTGAAGCTGCCTCTCGTACGCGGACAATTAGCTCGATGATTTCTTGAGAGAGTAAATGGAAACCCGTAAAACGGTCCATCTCTAGCGCGCCTAATTCTTCATCCCTCTGACTGTTAGAGTTAGCTCCACTGAAGACAGGAGTAGCTTGATGTTGTTGACGGCTGGCGAGTAAAGCACCTTCTAAGAGCGATCGCTCGTACAGATCGTGCATCCTCCCACCCACATCTGCAAGAGATTGTACGTGACCGAACAAGTTATCGAGAAATAGACGCAGACGTTCTTGGTCTTCTTCTAAACGGTTGCGCTTAACTACCAGTTCCCCAATCATGTTGTTAATATTGTCTAGTTTTCTCACGGACACCCGCATGGTCTGATCGAAAACTTTTGATTGTGGCGATCGCTGACTAAATTGGTCGATATTACTTCGTGCAGACCGATTCTTTTCATCCCTTAAAATAAGGGAGTCTTCATCTGTTTCTTCTCGTTGCGGTTGAACTGAAGGGGAGATTTCAGAGGAGTCTAGGATTGATTCTAGATCGGCTAATTCTGGGTAAGGGTCTGTTCCTGCTGTTTGTAGGAGGACGGAGCTTTCAAGGTACCGAACTTGCTTCGTCCCGTCAGTACTATCCAACTCCAATAATTCATTTACTGCCGTTGTTAAGTCTGAGATACTTTGATTATCCAGACTAATATGCGATCGATCTTCCAGAAGACCTTCGAGTTCATTCAAAGTATTAGCCGGATCTGGCTCTTGGAGAGAAATTTCTAATGCTGTTAAATCGATGGCTTCTTCATCCAAATCGCTCGGTTTGTTTGCATCAAATCCTGCTTGGACTTCGTCGAGTAGGTGCTCTAGACCATCTAAATTAATATTTTTTGACTCGCCAATAATTAATATCTCTTGTTCTAGCTCGTCTAACGTCTCACGGCGGAGTACTTTGGACTGGTTATTAAACGAAGTCTCTGATTTTAAAAATTCATCTGCTTGTTCTGCTAAATCTACAGGAATATTGAGATCGAGTAAAATAGGCTCGTCTTCTTGCGGTACAGACAGTTCTTTATCCCCATCGAGCGAGAAATCAAATTCTAAAAAATCTGAATTATTGTCTTCTTCCTGGAAAAAGTTATTGAATTCCTCATCTTCTAGATCGGGAGAATCAGAGGAATCTGTCTGAAAAGTTTCTGCTTCTGTTACAGAGTATTCTCGATCTTGTTCGGAATAATTTTCTGCCCAATAGCTTAGTAACTGATTATCTAGATTTTCTACTAACTCTTGAGGATCGGCTTCATTAGTATTTATTGGTAAATCTTTTTCTGGTTCGTTCCAGAGATCGCCATTATCTATGGGTTTATTAGGCTCGCTCATATTTTTAAAGATGTCTGATTGGGATTAAATTTGACTGAATATCGAGGAATTCTGGCTTATTTCGAATACTTTAACCGAGATAATCTTCACCAAAATATAATCATTTAATATAAATACTGTTTATAGATAGTACGATTCTAGTTTTTTGAAAATTGGAGCGTCAAATCCAATTTTTTTCTCTGTAAGTGTAGACATGACTTCTCCTACTGCAACTTTGCTGGTATTCTGTCCCGCTCGACCCGTTTTGGTAGCTAAGATTGCTAACTTTATTTATGCTAATGACGGTAATATTATTCATGCAGATCAACATACTGACTTTACTACAGACTTGTTTCTGAATAGGATTGAATGGCAACTAGAGGGATTTAATTTACCTCGCGAAGTAATCGCTCCTGCTTTTGCCGCGGTGCGGCAGCACCCGCTGCGCGGGATCGCTAAACCGATAGAAGCAAGCTGGCAATTACACTTTTCTGATAGTATTCCCCGAATTGCTATTTGGGTCACCAAACAAGATCACTGTCTTTTAGATTTACTTTGTATTCATCATTACTTTTTTACAAAACCGCGTATTAGTTTACGGTAATCGCACCGTAGTGTTTAGTTAAGTTGTATGAACTTATTTTGTCTTAATAGCGATCGCCCATCGTTAAAATTTTTTGCCGTGTCAATTTAAAATTGGGACGAGTCAAAGGCTGATTTTAAATAATCTTGAATGATAAACTGATATCCATTTTCTTCAAATACAGGTTTATCTATTGATAATTGTTGTGAAGAATGATTTGAAAAATATCTGGGAGATGTATTTTTAATAAGAAAATAGCTAACAAGGGCAATATCAAAACGACAAGGTAAAGAAGCTAAAGTAGGATTTTGAGCCAGAAAAAGTTCGGCTGTTTGCCACAGTTTTTGTTGCTTGCGTGGGTTAATAGATAAGATGCCATTAGCATCCCAATTATTAAAACTACGAGTTTTTACTTCAACAAAGACTAAACTTGTTGTCAATTGTTCTTGAGCGATTAAGTCAATTTCTCCCCAGCGACAATGCCAGCGATGATGCCAGATTTGATATCCTCTAGACTCTAGCCATCGAGCAATTATTCTTTCTCCTAATTCGCCAACGTCAGTCATTTAAGTCGTTTAACACTATTCTTATCTCTCGACTCTCTAAGGAGTAGCCATGATGAATTTTTTACACCAACAGATATGAAAAGCCTTTTTCTCTTAGTGTCTTAGCTCCAGTGCCCGTGCCGGAACCTGTGTCCGGCACGTGCACTGGCTTGGTGGTTTAAGATTTTTACCACAAAGGCACGAAAGCACCAAGTATTTTTAAGTTAGTTGGGCATTCATTAATTCACCGGTGGAAAATACTTATTGATGCTACAAATCAATTTCCCCATCTTCTTATTTCCCTATCTCCCCGTCAAACAAACTTCAATCAAAATAGTATTAAAGGTCTTCCGGTCGGTAATATTTTTGATAGCAAAGTAAATAGCAAGAATAATTAGGAAAGTAAAGATGAAAAACACGATGAGTAAGCAGTTCTTTTCTTCGCTGGCAGTCGCCTTTAAAATGTCGATACTTACTATCCTCAGTATCTTAACCTTTGCCATGCCAGTTTGGGCATTAAACTATAACAATCGAGCCTTGACCAATAGCGATTTTTCCCATCAAGATTTGACCGATTCTAGTTTCGATCATGCCAATCTGCGCGGTAGCGATTTTAGTTACAGTAATCTCCGAGGCGTGCGCTTTTTCAGTGCCAATCTGGCTGGGGTGAATTTTGAGGGCGCGGATTTGCGGAATGCAGATTTAGAATCAACTCGCATGACTCGCGCTAACCTTACCAATACTGTACTAGAAGGAGCATTTATGACGAATGCCATGTTGCAAGGAGCGACTATTGATGGAGCGGACTTCACTAATGCTCTTTTCCGTCCGGATACAGAAAAAATGCTGTGCGAAATAGCAACAGGGACAAATCCTACTACCGGACGCAACACAAAAGATACTCTTTTTTGTCCTTAATTGGAGCTTCGGCTCGAACTCGAGCGAATCGGCGTTGCTTTTTGCACTCTGTTATTCAGAACCTAATTAAAAAATGTAACAATAGAGCTAATTCGACAATCTTAGCTCAAAGTCTGATTAAACTGCACGTGAACCTATCTTCTCGTAATTTGGAGTTAAACCTCAAAGAAATATTTCCGTTTGAATTAGATGATTTCCAAAAAAAGGCGATCGCAGCCTTAGATGCAGGAAAATCGGTTGTTGTCTGTGCTCCTACTGGTTCGGGCAAAACTATAGTAGGGGAATATGCGATCTACCGCGCTCTAGCTCATGAGAAAAGAGTTTTTTACACTACTCCTCTCAAAGCTCTTTCCAATCAAAAATATCGCGATTTCTTGGCTCAGTTTGGACAAGAAAATGAAAAGTTAGTTGGATTGATTACCGGGGATATTTTAATTAATCCCAATGCCGCCATTGTCGTTATGACAACAGAAATTTTCCGCAACATGCTATACGAAACCCCCATCGGACAGGTGGGGACTTCTTTAGAAAATGTAGAAGCAGTAGTCTTAGACGAGTGCCATTATTTGAGCGATCGCGCTCGCGGTACGGTTTGGGAAGAATCGATTATTTATTGTCCGCCTCAGATTCAGTTAGTCGCGCTCTCGGCAACCATCGGCAATCCAGCAGAATTGACCGATTGGATTGCTCGGGTGCGCCTCAGTGGCAATGGCAAAAAGCCATCGAACACCTGCGAGTTAATTAATTCCGACTTTCGTCCCGTTCCTCTGTGTTACTATTTTAGCGATCGACAGGGGCTTTATCCCTTATTAGACCAAAAGCAGACCAAACTTAACCCTCAATTAAAATCCTCTATCCCCAAAAAGGGCAACCGTGCAACGCCTCACCAGGGGCAAGACCGCAAAAGACGATTAAAAACTCAAGAATGTCCCAGTATTATTCAACTGCTGCAGCAGCTACAAGCTAATGATATGCTACCGGCTATTTATATCATCTTTAGTCGCAGGGGCTGCGAACGGGCAGCAGAACAACTAGATACCTTAGTCTTGGTCAATCCTCAAGAAGCCCGACAGATAGAAAATATCCTTCTGCAATTCTTTTTAGCCGATAATTTAGGATTACAACAAAAAATACTCGAATTTTTTGCCGCAGACGATGCCAAACTCCGAGCTTTGCTATTAGAATATATCGCTGCTAACTCCAACGCCGAGGAAAATTTAGGCAAATATTTAGCGGCTAATCCCAATCAAAAATATTTATTATTTCAATTTTTAGCCGAACAATCTCAAATAGCTAGGAGCGAACAAATCGAACCCCTCCTCAGAGGGATTGCTACTCACCATGCCGGACTTCTACCCGCCTGGAAAGAATTAGTCGAGCGATTATTTGAGTTGGGATTGGTTAAAGTAGTCTTTGCTACTGCTACCTTGGCAGCGGGAATTAATATGCCTGCCCGTACGACGGTAATTTCGGCTTTATCCAAGCGTACGGATAACGGACATAGTATGTTGACTCCTTCGGAATTTTTGCAGATAGCTGGAAGGGCAGGAAGAAGGGGCAAGGATAAAGTTGGACATGTAGTCATGGTACAAACTCCCTATGAAGGAGCAAAAGAAGCAGCTTTTTTGGCTACTGCCCAAGCCGAACCCCTCAGAAGTTGGTTTACGCCTTCTTATGGCATGGTACTCAACTTGTTGCAAAAGCACAGCCTTGCCGAAGCCAAAGAATTGTTAGAGCAAAGTTTTGCCGAATATTTGGCGCAAAAAAAACTGGCTCCCGAACAACAGGCGATCGCCCAAATCACTACCGAGTTGACAAAATTAGATATAGAATTAGCTCCCATCGAAACAAGCCAGTTGACTAGCTACGAAAAACTGCGAGAAAGATTTAAAGAAGAACGGCGTTTACTAGATATTCTCCAACAACAAGCAGAAGCGACGCGCAAAAATGAAATTAAGCCCGCGATTCCCCATTTAACTCCCGGGCAAATTATTGGTTTGAAAGGCAAGCACGTGCGTGTGAGTTCTCCTCTTGCTGCCGTGTTCGTAGAAAAAATCCCAGGTTCTGGGCAAGCCCCCAATTTAGTTTGTTTGGGAGTAGACAATTGGTGGTATATCGCAGCTAATACTGATGTGGCAGAGATTAATGAAGGTTCCTTCCCGTCTTCAGAGATTACCCAAATATCTCTACCAGCTTTAGACAATGTGCGGTTGGGTAAATGGCGTAAGGGAAATGACACTACTACATTCATCAGTCAGCAAATTATTAATTATTTAATTCCTGCCCCCGTTGCTTCAGAAATAAGCGAACAACAACAAAGAATCGATTTCGTACAAGAGCAGTTAGATAAGCATCCTCTGCTGCGATGGGAAAATCCTGGCAGTTTGATTAAACGCCACAAACAGCGTCTGCTGCTGCGGGAAAAACTACGCAAAAGTCAGCTCAAATATCAAAAACAAAAGTCGAATCAATCTTACTATTGGGATGAATTTCTCAGTCTGATTGAAGTTCTCAAAGAATTTGGTGCTCTCGACGAATTTATGCCGACACCTTTAGGGCAAGCAGCTGCAACAATTCGCGCAGATAACGAATTGTGGTTAGCCTTAGCTTTCATGTCAGGAGAATTAGAGGTTTTAGAACCCCATCACTTGGCTGCTGCTGTCTGCGCTTTGGTTACAGAAACTCCTCGTTCTGATGCTTGGTGCGATTATCTCCCACCACCAGAAGTGCTAGAAGCTTTGGGAATCAAAAAACGTCAATCGGACAAAGGTACAAAAACCTCGATTCTACGGGAAATTCGCCCCAATCTCTTTCAAACTCAATATCGCTATGGCGTTAGCTTACCAGTGTGGCGAGAGTATGAATTAGTAGGTATAAGCGAAAGATGGGCATTGGGCATCGAATGGAACGAGTTGTGCGAGAGCACTAATCTCGACGAAGGAGATCTTGTCAGGATGCTGCGACGAACAGTAGATGTTCTCTGGCAAATTCCTCAAATACCTTATCTTTCTTCAACTTTAGTGAATAATGCCCAAGCAGCGATCGCCCAAATGAAACGTTTTCCGATCTAAAAGCTCAACACCTTACTAACCACCACTAACAGGAGGAATCAACACGACTTCATCTCCATTTTGTAGAGGTGTATTGGGTTCGACAAATTGTAAGTTAACACCAAAGCGAGTAATATTACGCCATTGTTCGAGTTGTGGTTTTTCTTCGAGTAGGCGATCTAATACTTCACCGACTGGGGTTTGTGTCGGAAAAGTTAAAGTTAATTCTGGTAAGCTATAGGCTTCTTGATAAGCAGCAAATAATTTTACCGTTACTGTTATTGATGAGTCGGACATAAGGCAATTTAAAATTCAAAATTGGGCAATTCTGTTAAATATCGATTACTCTTCTAGCCGATAACCGAATTCTGCTAGCTGTAGCCGTGATTGTCGCCACTTTGGTTTTACTTTGACAAACAGTTCTAGATATACTTCTCCGGCAATTAGTTTTTGAATTTGCTGGCGTGCTTGGGTGCCTATTTCCTTGAGCATACTACCTTTTTTGCCAATAAGAATTCCTTTTTGAGATTGACGTTCAACATTAATCGCTGCATAAACTTTAGTAATTTTTGGTGTTTCTTCTACTCTCTCGATGGCAATGGCAACGGAATGGGGAATTTCTTGGCGAGTCTGCAGTAAAATTTGTTCTCGAATCAATTCAGCCATAATAAAACGTTCTGGCTGATCCGTAACCAAATCGGGAGGATAGTAATAAGGTCCTGGTTCTAGATTTTCTATAAGTAAGTTTTGCAGTTTTTCTATTCCCTGACCCGCGTTCGCCAGAGGCGCACCTGCGGTGAGCGCGGAAAATTTTACTAGGGGCCAATTTGTCCCCTCGATTAGTTCCGAGTAGCTTGCATCGATCGATCGACTGTCCGTTGGTTGGAGATCGACTTTATTGAGTCCGAGAATGACTGGAGTTTGGCTGCGTTGCAATAGTTCGACGATAAAGCGATCGCCTCCTCCTGCTTTCGTAGAACTATCAACTACAAAAAGGACTAAATCGACCGAATTAATTGCCCCTTGGGCGTTTTGCACCAAAACCCTTCCTAATTCGTGATGGGGTTTGTGAATACCAGGAGTATCGACAAAAATTATTTGTGCTTCAGGAGTGGTCAATATTCCTCGCAAGCGATTGCGAGTCGTTTGCGCAACCGGAGAGGTAATGGCAACTTTCTGCCCTACTAGTTTATTCATTAATGTAGATTTGCCCACATTTGGTCTGCCCACAATACCCACAAAACCCGATCTAAAACCCTCAGGCGCAATAGGAATAGTAGTGTTATTGATTATTTGTTCTTGATTATTAAATTCAGAATTCATCTTTTGGCGATCGCTTATGTATTTGCATTCATCATACCCAAGACATATTCTCCTTGATTAACAGCTTGGTTTGTAGCAACATCAAATACTAAACCATCGGTTTCGGCACAAACTTCGATTACTGTTGGCAGTTTTGTTTGCTTATTAAAACTGAGAATTTGATAAAGTTTATCTCCTCTTTTTATTTTACTTCCTAGAGGTATTCTTGCTCGAATCATCCCACCAGTAGGAGCATAATAATCTTGAATTTGACTTTTTTTAACTAAATTAATTTCTACTTTTTGGAGCGAATGATTTTCTGTAAGTTTGAGAATTCCTTGATAAGTTAGGTAATTTTTGATACCGCTAACTCCTCTAATAACAGAATCTGGATTAATTTGCATTCCCGAACCCAGTTCTAGAGTCCATGATTCGAGATCGAACGTAACTTTTTTTCCCAGTTGGGCTAATTTTTTTTCCAAAGCTAACCAAGGTTTCAGGAAGGCTTCGTCAAAAGAATTGCCATCATATTCATCAATCAGAATACCTTGCTCTAGTAAAAAATACTTTGCACTTTCTTGTCTTTCCTGAAAACAATAAAGATAGTCGATTGCCTGATTGCTAGAACTATGAATATCAATAACATAGTTAGCATCCAAACAAAGAGACTGTAGATGATAGCGATACTGCTCGTCCCAAGGAACGCTGCTAGGCTGTTTGATTTTGTTTAATTCTTGTTGCCAAGCTATTTTAATTTTGGCTAAATAATTCTTGCTAATTTCCTCCACTTCATATTCAACTTGATTGCCAGCAAAAATTTCTAGTTCATTAAATTCTTTTTCATAATCCCAAAAAATTCGATTCCAATTTTTACCATCATAACTATTAAATCTTCCTGTAGAAAAAAAATGACTGCGTTGATTAGTGCCTAAAGGATTACAGACAGGAACTAACCAAATTTCTCCTTCAATTTGACTTTCATCTAAAGTTATTAAAAAATCTATTAATTGATAAATGACCTCATTACCTACAATTTCTGCTCCATGAAGATTAGCTTGAATATACACCTTTTTTCCTGGCTGTTTACCAATAAATTTATAGACTTGCAGGTAGAGGAGATCTCCCGAAGAGAGTTTGAGCAGATCGATAGTTGAAATAAGCGGCTTCATGCCTCAGCAAAAAATATTTAGTTATTATGCATATTACCAATATAGAATAATACTAAATATTTTTTGAATTTGCACTACACCAGCAGCTAGTTGAGTCTAACAATTTTTTTTATTCTTTACAATTGTGCCAGAATACTCGAAGAAGGAAAAGCCATTTTTGGACTTTCTTCTAACAAAAAATCTAAAAAAGTTTGAGCAATAATTGAGAGTCTTTTCCCCGCCAAATAAGATACATACCAGCGACGCTTAATGGGAAAATGCTGAACATCAAGAACGACCAGTTCTCCAGTCATTCCCTCAGAGATAAGGCAGTGTTCGGATAAGACGGAGATTCCCAAGCCTCCAGCGATCGCCTGTTTAATAGCCTCGTTGCTACCCAATTCCAACTTAACTTTAACTGCAACCTTGTGTTTTGCAAATAATTGTTGTACTGCCGCTCGTGTACCCGAGCCTGGTTCTCGCATGACAAAAGGTTCACCGTCTAGACATTGAAGCGGAATATGTTTTTCTCCAGCCAGGGGATGATTTTTGTTAGCTACCACAACCAGAGGATTATCTAAAAATGGTTGGCTGTGCAAATCGATATCTTCTGGTGGATTGCTAACGACATAAAGATCGTCCTCGTTTTCCAACATTCTTCTTTGGATTTCTTGATGATTGGTTACCTTAAGGGCGACATCTATGCCTGGGTAGTGTTGACAAAAAGAACCCAATAACCGAGGAACAAAATACTTAGCAGTCGTAATTACTGCCAATCGCAGTTGTCCCTGCTTGGTGCCTTTTAAGTCGGCTATTTTCATTTCGAAGTTATCTAGCCTTTCAAAAATATCCTGGCAAGTTGCTAATAATTCTTTTCCCGCATCAGTGAGATAAAGGCTTTTGCCTATCTGTTCGAAAAGTGGCAAACCTATGGCTTTTGTCAGTTGTTTGACTTGACTAGAGACAGTTGGTTGAGTAATGTACAATTCTTCGGCAGCACGGGTAAAGCTACCGTGACGGGCTACTGTCTCAAATACTTTTAACTGATGTAAGGTTGCCTGTATCAAGGATTTTATCTCCTTTACTTAAAGTTAATATCCTCGTTAATTTAGTAGTTCAAATTTGCTTTGACTTCGTCAAGCAATTTCCGCTGCAAGGAGAAAAGAAGAAGCGGCGCGTCATCTCTGACTGAAAGCAGCCTCTATTTTCTTGGAGGCGGAGCGTCTCCAGCTCCGCTCTTGCTTCCAAGATGAATGTTTTGGTCGATTTTTACCTCAATATGCTTTTTTCATGATAAATCATAATCAATGCATTTTTGTGTTTTAATAGTTTTATATATATGATATGCTTTGTTTCTCATCTTGCCCCATAATTCTCAACCATCTTGGATTCAAGTCAAAGGTTGATGTTTATGGGTTTATTTATGACTTAAAAAAACAGCTAAAGAGAATAACTTTGTCTGCTTTTCAATCCATTGACGGCTTTTAATCTTGTCTGAGAGCGATTGCTTTTTTCCAAAATTATAGTTAGAGATATGAATAATAATTTAATTTAAAGTAGCTGTAATTATCATGGCGCGAGGCAAAAATTTAATTAAACACATATTAACTACTGGTAAAAACGAAAACTTTCTTAAATTAGTTCATTGGATTGAAAACTTAGTCGCCAAGGTTTTATCTATTGTTTTGCTAGTTCTTATTTTAGTAGCCTTAGCCGATCTGGTTTTTGTTATTACTAGAAATATTTTAGCCGAACCAATCGGTTTTATAAATAAAACTTTAATTGAACTATTTGGGTTATTTTTAAATATTTTAATTGCCTTAGAGCTGCTAGAAAATATTACTGCTTATCTTAAAAAACATATTTTTCAAGTTGAGTTAGTCATCGCTACTTCTTTGATTGCAGTTGCGCGTAAAATCATTATTTTCGATTTACAAAAGTATTCCGGCACCGATCTAATTGGTTTAGCCTTAGCGATTTTAGCTCTTTCTATTAGTTACTGGCTGATTAGACGAGTGCGTTCGAATTGAATTAAACTTTTTTTGATTTTTACGGAGATGGAGTACCTTTGACTTCTCCATAACAGTACTAATTTTCAAGTAGGGTTTCAAACTCCGTACGCAAGGCATCAAGATTGGCTACTCTTGCCACAATTAAATTTTCCTTTCCGGCGCTTTTTAGTTCTAGCTGCCATTGTCGAATACTATCTTCGTGTTTTAGCCAAAAATTAATCATGGTTCCGATTACTTCATCCCAATTCCATTCTGGTTTTTGAGGAATCATTTTTGTTGATTTAATAAAGGCATCGAGAGTACATTGATAACTAGCTAAATAAGCTTTACTGCGCTTGGGACTAACTTCTACTTCTTGTTGATAATTAAAAAAAGTTAAAACGGGAGTAATGCCGATAATTTCAAAGTTATAGTTCATAAGCAGTCAAATGAAGAATTGTATTTAAAGTTACTTTTTAGATTTCTAGAGAGAGCGCACCACTTCTTTCTAAAACTAAAAGTTCCCTAAATAATGACCAAAAAACACAATACTGACGTAAATTCCTAATTACATTGTAATTAAGTGATGTAATTAAGCGATCGCGCTAAAAGTGTTTCTTACAAACTGTAACGGGGGAACAAACTTTGATAGGTTATACCAGTTATCAAAAGTCACTGGAGACTTAGTTTAGATGTAAAATAACAAAAAAAAGCTAATGTCTGGAGTAACCAAAGTTGAGATTGCCGAATCAGTAGAGACACTAAAATCTCTGATGAAGCAA
>JADEWQ010000141.1 GCA_015207585.1 Pleurocapsales cyanobacterium LEGE 06147
TGATGTCAAATATAAAGTTGCTAATATTCTTAACTCCTTATCAGAGGATGTTATTCATTCTTTGACGGGTTGGCAATATATTTTAGATGCTTTATCTCTCTAGCTACTTTTGAGAATTGGTATAATCCTAAAGAAAGACAAACTTACTATGGAGCTTTAAATCTTTTCAGGCAAGAATTTAGCTTAAGCCCTTATCAGACAGGCAATGGAGAATCAACTGTTGATTTTGTCAAAAAATTACAAGCACAAAATCCAGAGGCAAGAATTTTATTAATTTGGGATGGAGCCAGTTATCATAGAGGTCAAGAAATGAAAAACTTTCTGGCTCAACAAAATCAGGAACTTCTTTCAAAAAAATGGAAGATTACTTGTTATAGATTTGCTCCTTATGCTCCTCAAGAAAATCCGGTTGAAGCAATTTGGTTACAATTGAAAACTTTGTTAAGAAGATTTTATCGATTTGGCAAGAGTTTCAAAATTGTCAAGCGTTTATTTCAGCTTTTAGTTGACTTGAAACTTTTTAATCTTCCTAATTTAAAAAACTATGAGGCTTTTTCACAATTCATTTAGACTCGCTATAGATCGATATTGTAAGGCAGATAATGACCTATTTCAGCCAAGTGAGAAGTTACGAATGTTTTAAATATTTACATCAAGGAATCATCTCACCAATTAAAAGAAAGTCATTCCCAGAAATAGCGTTCATTTGTTGGAATATCTTCACATCAATCATTAGCTCATTTTCTAGCGAATTCACCCTGGTCAGTAGAAGAACTAAAAGCCAGAAGATTGTCACTAACTCTCGAAGCCTTAAAAAAACAGGCACTTACAGTAATAATTGATGAAATAGGAGATAGAAAGAAGGGGGCAAAAACAGATTATGTAGCTCGGCAATATTTAGGAAGTGTGGGGAAAATAGATAATGGAATAGTGTCAGTAAATGCGTAGGGAGTATACGAAAATATAACCTTTCCTTTAATCTATAAAGTTTTCAAACCCAAAGGAACATTAAAGGAGAGGGATGTATATAAAACCAAAATTGAATTGGCATCAGAAATAGTTAATGAGTTGATAGATTTTGGCTTCAAGATTGAATTAGTCTTAGCAGATAGTTTATCTGGTGAAGCTAGTTTATCGATCGGGACATTAGAGCGAGATAAATTGTCTTGGGTCTTGGCAATTAGAAGCAATCACGGGGTTCTTATACCATTATCTCAAAGGGTTAGAGCTAACAAATATAGACAAGAAAAGTCACCAGTAATTGATTGCAATAGAATTGCTCCGCGTCGCCGTGTCTCTCTTTCTCTGATTCACTCTTATTTATTACTGTTCGAGCAGACTTGATATTACAGTTTAGTACCGCATTCTGGACAGAAGTTGTTGGTAGCTGGATTTTTGGCTCCGCAGTTAGTGCAATAAATCAATTTGATCGCCCGGTCTAATTTTTTCCGTTTAGGCAATCCCACCATTTGGGCATTGCTCTTGCCTGGAGGAACCATTGGATAGCAATTCTCATCTCTGGTTACTCTAGCATCAATCAAGACTGGTCCGTCGTAAGCTAACATCTCGGCAATAGCATCGGTAAGTTGAGCGCGATCGCGAACGATTATTCCTTTAACGCCATAAGCTTTAGCAAATATTTCGATATCCGGCATGCCAACTTCCATATTAGAGGAAGAATAACGCTCTTCGTAAAAAGCCTGCTGCCACTGGCGTACCATTCCCTGCCAGCCGTTATTAATAATAACGGTTTTGACATTAATGCCGTACTGGGCGAGGGTCCCCAATTCTTGCAAGTTCATCTGGAAGCTAGCATCGCCACTAATACAGATGACTTCTCGATCGGGCAAAGCAACTTTTGCTCCCATTGCTGCCGGTACACCGTAACCCATCGTTCCCAAACCGGCACTGGAAATCCAACGACGCGGTCCAGTATGGAGGAACTGGGCTGCCCACATCTGATGTTGTCCTACATCGGTGGTGTAGTAGGCATGAGGTGCCTGACGAGCGATTTCCACAATTACCTCTTGAGGAGATAAACTCTCGGCAGGCTGGGGAACCTCCAACGGATAATCTTGTTGCCAGCGTTTAATTTTTTCCAGCCACGATTTAGTCTTTTCTGGATTGGCAGGAAGATTTAATTCTTTTACTCTCTGCAAGAGCTGTTCTAATACCTGCCGCACATCCCCAACAATGGGTACTTCGGGAGCACGGTTTTTTCCTACTTCTGCCGGATCGATGTCGATATGAATTACTTTGGCGCGAGAAGCAAATTCATCCAATTTACCCGTGACGCGATCGTCAAATCTTGCTCCTACTGCGATTAGGAGGTCGCATTCGCTCACAGCAAAGTTAGCATACGCGGTGCCGTGCATTCCTAGCATGCCAACCGATAAGGGATGGTGTTCGTCAAAGGAACCCAATCCCATTAGGGTTGTCGTGACCGGAATTTGAAAACGTTCGGCTAATTCGTGAACTTGAGCGTGCGCGTCAGCAGCGATCGCTCCTCCACCAACATAGAGTAACGGTTGTTTTGCCGCCTCGATTAACTCTAGGGCTGCATTTATTTGACGGGGATTGCCCTTCACTGTTGGACGGTATCCAGGTAGCTTGACAGCTCCAGGTTCTACAGGAATGTAATCAAATTCTTCTAGACCTACATCTTTTGGTACGTCTATCAAAACTGGTCCCGGACGACCCGTACTGGCAAGATGAAATGCTTCGGCAACAATCCTTGCCATGTCTTGAGCCTGGCGAACCACATAAGAATGTTTGACTATGGGTAGAGTAATGCCAAAAATATCTGTTTCTTGAAAGGCATCACTACCGATCGCGCTGCGAGCTACCTGACCCGTCACTACTACCATTGGGATAGAATCCATATGGGCAGTAGCAATACCGGTAACTAGATTGGTAGCACCGGGACCAGAAGTACCAAAACATACGCCCACTTTACCTGTAGCCCGTGCATAACCATCAGCAGCATGAGCTGCTCCTTGTTCGTGCCTGACGAGAATATGTTGTATCTCCCCTCTGGCTTCTGCACGATATAACTCATCATAAATGGGTAAAATCGCACCACCTGGATAGCCAAAGATATGCTTGACACCATGGCGGCAGAGACTATCGATTAGAGCGAATGCGCCTGTCTGACGCTGAGGTGTGGTCACGGATTGAATATTTTTGGGAACGCTTGTAGAAACCACGAGGCAAACCGTACTAACTTGCTTAATTAATATTTATCTTAGAATTTGTTGCCTATGATGCAACAGGAAGTTAGTTAAATTGTTATAACTAAAGTTTCTAGTTTAAATTAATTTTCTGTCTCTGTCGAGGGTTAAATTGCCCAGATAGTGGAAGTTTTTGGCATTATCTAGTGAAAAGTTAGCTCCCACAGACCCAAAATTAATTTCATGTCTTCTTGACAAAAGATTAACAATTATTCCATTTCCCCATATTGTTTTAAGCAAACCCGCACCAGCTTGGCGGCAGAACAATATATTTTCAAACCCGGACGTTTTACCCACCAACCCAAACTGATATGGGGCGATCGCCATAAGTCTAAGTGCTCTACTTTTGGCTCGGCATAAAAACTTTCCGCTCCCGTTCCCAGCAGAGCAGAACTCCAATGAGTAAAATAGTCGTGACTGAGACGATACAGAGGAAAGTTAGCTACTAGAGGCACTCCCCATCCATCAAGAGCCAGAAAAGCTTTAACTTTACCGCCCCTCATTTGCCAAGTTAAGGCAGCACCAATACCGCCAACTACTCCTGCACTAAAAGTAATAAATAGCAGAGAAGGAGCTTGAGCAGGAGAGGGTTGATGTTCTTCTAGCCATTGGTAGATAGCAATGGGTGAATAAGAAGGATAATCTCGAGCGGGAAAAATTAACCAATCATTGCTTACCTGCTCTGTATCAGTTTGTATGTTCTTGATAAAGCTGTCAGTTAGCTGAGACGAATGAATCCCCGGACAGATGACAACAGACATAATTGATAATTGACAATGGATAATTACTCCTGAATTTCGTACAGACGACTCGGTGGGTCGTCTCTTCTAACTTCTAAATTTTTTTTATTTTGCCTTTTAAATTTTTAATTGTTTATCTATTAATCCCCCCAGTAGGGATGCTACGCTATAGCTAGTTGGAGTTGAACTAGAGAGATATCCTCGTTATTATTCGACCGCCAACAAGCAGAATAGATACTGGTGGAGAGAAACTGTGGTAATCATTTCCGAGACAACACAAGAAAAAACCTCAACAGCAAAAAAAAGCGATCGCGTTGCTGTTTTGTTAATGGGCTATGGTGAAGTAGAAAGCTACGACGACTTTGCCAACTACAACGAACAAGCTTTAAATCTACTAACGGCTAAATTTGCGCCCGTACCGAATTGGATTTATCCTCCTTTAGCCAAATTACTAGCCCTATTTGACTTTCATGAGTGGAGTCATCAACACAATAATTTTATCTCCCCCCATAACCAAATTTTTGAGCGACAAAGAGAAGGAATAGAACGAGAATTACAACAAACTTGGGGCGAGAAAGTAAAAGTTTTCAAAGCTTTTAACTTTTGTGCCCCATTTCTTCCCGAACAAGTAATAACCCAAATTAAAGAGGAAGGATTTGACAAATTGTTGATCTATCCTCTATTGGTAGTTGATTCTATCTTTACTAGTGGAATTGCGGTCGAGCAAGTTAATAAGGCTTTAGTTAAATTAAGCGAAGGGGAAGAACACTGGCTCAAAAATAGCCGCTACATTCCTTCTTTTTATAATCGACCAGCTTATATTAAATTGCTGGCACGGATGGTAGAAGAAAAAATAGCAACAGAATTAGCCCAGGCGCATTTACCTTCCCAAATCGGCATCGTCTTAATGAATCACGGTTGTCCTCACAAAGCCAAAGGATTTACCTCTGGAATCGATGAAAGCCAAGCCTTATATGAGTTAGTTAGAGAAGAGTTAATTGACAAATATCCCCTAATTTCTGTTGGTTGGCTCAATCACGACACTCCTTTGATTGAATGGACGCAGCCGAATGTAGAACTAGCTGCCAAAAATTTAATCGAATTAGGGGCAACAGTAGTAATGATGATGCCTATCGGTTTTGCCACGGAAAACCATGAAACTTTGCTAGATGTGGATCATATCATTCATCATTTGCAACATCGTCACTCTGGGGTTACTTTTGTTCACATGCCTTGCGTCAACGACAATCCAGAATTTTTACAGATGGCAGCAGAATGGGCACATCCTCAAATAGAAATGTTGTTATCTGAAGAAAAGGCTGCTGTCAATCCTCAATTAGCGGCAGTTCGAACAGCCAATTCTCACCACCATCACCATCATTAGTAGAAGACGGCAAAAGAGAACAAGGGGAGATGGGGAGAGTTTATCGACGCTTCCCCCAGTCTCCTAGTCTTTGTCCCTTCTGCCTTCTGCCTTCTGGAGGGGCGGGCTGTCTCTGGAGGAGACCTCCAGAGCTTGTAAGCCCCGTCCCTCTGCCTTAAGGAAGCCTCCTCGCCGCGTCATCGAATCCTATAATTCCTATGGTGTCAAACCATAAAGCTTAATAATTAGTAAGGGAGTAACTATTACCATTAGCAAATTTAAAGGTCCTCCCAAGCGAAAGAAATCTGTAAATTTATAGCCTCCCGGACCATAAACCATGGTATTAGTCTGATAGCCAATCGGAGTCATAAAACTATTAGAAGCAGCAAAAGTAATGGCAAACATAAATGCATAAGGATTTAGATTCAGCAATTTTGCCACTTCAACTGCTATAGGAATCATTAGGACAACCGAGGCATTATTGGAAAGAATTTCTGTAAGTAAAGAAGTAGCGACAAAGAAAAATAATAAAATCCAATAGCCGGATAAATTACCACCGAAAGCTAACAAGTTATCTGCTAACCATTGTGTTGCCCCAGAATTTTCCATTGCCGTTCCTAATGGAATCAGTCCTGCTAAGAGAAATATTACATCCCATCGCACTGCACCATAAATTTCTCCAGGCTTTAGGCAGCCAGTAATAACCATTAATGCTACGCCAGCTAAAGCACTCACTAAAATCGGCATCCAGTCAAAAGCAGCAACTACAATTACTCCCAAACAAATAGCTGCTGCAATCCAGGCTTTATCTCGTCTCAAATTTTCAAACTCCCGTTGTTCCATTACCAGCAATTCGCGAGTTGTTTGCAAGCCTAAAAAACTTTCTTTTGGTCCTTGGATCAGCAGCAAATCTCCAAAACGTAAGGGAACTTTACCCAGTCTTTCTCTAATTAATTCTTCTCCTCGACGAATAGCTAAAACCGTTGCATTGTATCTTTGTCGGAAACGTAAATCTTTTAGTGTAGAACCAATTAAACGAGAGTTAGATAAGATTAAAACTTCTCCAATCCCTTCTTCTCCTTGACTGAGTTCATTAGCTATAGACTCTCCGTTAAATTTTACGTCGGGCAAAATTTCTAATCCTCGCTCATCCTTGATTTTCAGCAAATCATCTTTACTACCACGAACGAGTAAAACATCTCCTTCACTCAAAATTTTATCTGCTATGGGTTGTGGGAAATGATTGCCATTATGAATCAGTTCTAGTACGTCGAAATCAAACTTACGCTGAACTTCACTCTGACGCAAAGTTTGTCCAATTAAACTCGAACGAGGGGTTACGACTACTTCAGTAACGTAATCTTTTAAGCCGTATTGTTGATTTACTAAGTCACCACTCGATTGTCTCCGGCTGGGTAGTAGTTTGGGTGCAGCAACAGCAAGATAAGTTAAGCCAATTAGAAAAGTAATTATCCCTAAAGTAGTAAATTGGAATAAATGAAATTCGCCATAGCCTAATTTTTGTGAGATTCCACTAGCCAAAATATTAGTTGATGTACCGATTAAGGTAATCATGCCTCCCAAAATAGTGACGAAGGATAAAGGCATGAGTATTTTGGAAGGTGAGATATTCTGCTTTTTGCACCAATCTTCAACAATGGGTAAAAAGATAGCAACTACTGCAGTGTTATTAATAAAAGCCGTAATCGGACCGACAATCAAACCCAATACCACAATTTGCTGGGTAATGCCTTTGCCTCCAAATTGCACTAACCAGTCTCTAGCTACTTGAACTATACCAGTTCGGGTAACGCCAGCACTGAGGATGAACATTGCCATCACGGTGATGGTAGCTGAATTGCCAAAACCTTCAATTCCCTCTTCTGGAGTAACTAAACCAAGTAATACTAAGACAATAGCAACGAGGATAGCGGTAATATCGACGGGAAACCATTCAAAAATGAAGGCAATTAAAGCAACGATTACAACCCCAAGGGTAAGAGCAATGTCCATAAAGGAGTAAATATGAGGTAGAGAAAAATTTTCTTGAATAGCTTAAATGATAGAAAGAAAAAAAATGGTAATATTACAAAAATTTTATTGTAAGAAGAGATTAGGCAAAAAATAAAGACACGGATGTGTGAGTGCGATCGCACGTAGGAGTTGCTGTTCGTAGCATAACCTTTAGCGGTTTTTTTGCTCCCGGCTTTCTTTCAATAGCACTTATCCAATTCTTGAAAATAGGGCTACAGATAAGGGATAATCTCTCCGATCAAGTTTTTCTCAAGAACAATGGCAGGAGTCTATCAACTGAAGATTATTGAAAGTGAAGCCGAACTCAAGCAACTACTGAGAAAAGAGAAAACAGGCTAAGGCAAAGAAAGAATACAACTACTCTATCTTCTCAAAACTCAAAAAGTTAAAATCATTACCCAAGCCTCAGAACTTCATGGAAAACTTCTGCTTGGAGAGATGAATTACGAGGTTTGATCGCCCAAAGACTTGGAGAGATGACCCAAGAGGTAATCGCTTCGATTACTGGACGGACTTATGTACTATCGGCTCTATCCGTAGTTACCTTTTAGAGAATTGGTATTATGACTTCTCTGCGCTCAGTTTGGCGATCGCTCAGGTATAAAACCATTTCTGCAAAAGCCCTTGACAAATAATTTCTAGAGCAACAATATCTGCACCAGTACTTGCCAATTGTTAACTTTTTTTCCCATTACTTAACTTGATAACGTTAAATTGTGTCCATTCAAATCTTTGCTTTAAACCATTGCAGTGAGAAGGTTGCAAAATTTTTTCACGATGTTGTAGTCTGCCAACAACAATTCCAGGAGCAATCCCAATCTTTGAAGCAAATTGCTCGATAGCCTCTTTACTCAGTCGTTTACTTGATTGAAGAAACTGCATCAATTCAGTAGATGGAATAAGTAAATCCGCAGCAAAGTTATCTGCTTCTTTTTCTTTATCCTGTTTTGAATGATCTTGAATATCTTGTCCTTCAAGGAAAACATCTCGTTTACCATGTAACAAAATATGACCCGCTTCATGAAAGAAAGCAAACCAGAAATGATCGTTAGTTTTGTAACGCAGACTAAGTTGAATTAATGCCTTTTTTGAATTTAACCAGCGAGTTGCGCCACAAGTTCTAGTTTTAGGAAGTTGAGGAACAAAAACTAAAGCTACTCCCGAGTCTGCACACAACTGCACCATTGCTGGCTGAAAAACTTCTGGGGATTCCACTGTTAACGCACGAATTTCTTGTAGTGCTTTTTTAAATTTGTTGGTATCATATTCAGCACAAACAATCTCTTCGGCTTCTATTTCTCCTTTACGTAACCAAGCTGCAACAGCACTCGGATCGCTTTCAAACCTAGCAGACTTACGAAAGTCCACGGATAATGTTTTGCCCCAAATTTTCTCCCATTGTTCAGGGGAGGCGACGGCGAAAAAATTTAGTATTTCTCTTAGCTGCGCTACTTTATCTGGATAAGACTGAATCCATTGCTGCTTAATCATGTCTCTAACGGGAATTCGTTCGAGCCATGATACTTGACCTTCCAGATGTTCTCGCTCTTTTTGATGTGCTAAAGCTTCTCTGTATTGTCGTTCGCGGTTATTCCAAAAGCTAGCAGGAACGCCTAAAACTCGTTCCAGTTGTAATGCTGTTTCGGGAGTAATAGCAGCTTTGCCATTAATAATTTCACTAATGGTTTTCTTGGGTCTACCAATACGCTGTTTCAGTTCCGCCTGTGTCATTCCTTTTTCTTCTAGAATCTCTTCAAGGGTTTCACCAGGAGGCGAAACATAGTCAGGCGTGTATTGATTTTGAATAGTACTATTCATGAGTATCCTCTACGCCAATAATCTTAATAGCTGTTATCTTTTTCCAGTCGATTCCCCCATCTGGCTTTATGGGTATTGTTTCATCGGCTGGTTCAAATATCAGTCGATATGGATGATCTAAATCTAGTGAAAGTTGTCCCGCACGATCTCCTCGTAACTCATGGCAGCGTCCGGGAAGATTTCTCATATCTTCCAATACATTTGCTGCCCTTAAATCATCGAGTCTTCGTCGAATTCGTTTAGGGTTAACGATATTTTACATAACTTTTGTAGCCGAAATAATTAGAAGCAACAAGTAGAAAAAGCTTGATTGGTTCAATTTTCACTAAAATTTAGTTTTTTTTTAGCTAAATTAATTATTTTTAATATTTTTTAATTTTTTATGGTAGAAAGCTGAATGAAAATAGTTATTGGATCGCTCCGACATCGACAGAGAAAAATTTAGCTCAAGCCTTTGCTTGAGCCTTAATAATTGCTACGCTTACCATTAGACTCGTCCTGAAACTTACAAACAACCACATACAAGGCTTTGAGACTTGTCCTTGCAGATTACATTGTCACCCCGACAAGTGCTCTATTTATATTTGGGACGGGTCTATTAACTAAAACTAAAAAAAGCACGGGATGTTGTCTTTTCGGGTTTCGATTACTTTGGATTAATATTTTTTTACTAAAAAAGTGTAGTATTTTAACTACGTGAGCGAGAAGTCCACCGCTTATCCGTAAGGAAAGCGTGTGGGTCGCTACGCGCACCTGCGGTGGGAAAGCGAACTTCGCGCCTAAGCTGGACATTTTCACCCAAATTTGTTCTCATAAATGTAATATTTGATAAGGTCGAAATCAATGCTTAAAGTAGTCAAGGTCAGATTGTATCCAACAAAAGAACAGAAACAAGCGTTAGAAAAAGCGTTCGGTTCTGTCAGATGGTTGTGGAACTATTACCTTGACATTATTATTCTTTGTTTTCTAATACCAACAGTGCTGACTTAATTGGTCTTTGAATCTGATTCCCTTTTGCATCTACTTTGCCGTAGAAGGTTTGCTCCTGATAGAAAATAGATGATGAACTTCCTCCATCTAAGTTCATGGCTTTTTCTACATTGAGAGTAGATAAAAATTCAGCCAATTCGGGCAAAGACATCCCAGAATTACCTGGAGATTCTGGCTTTTGGGCTACCATGGCTAGAACTATATCACCATCGCGGGTAATACCGACAGCACTTCTAGCATTAAGTCCCTGACTACCGATCGCATCCCGAATTATTTCTCCATTGCTATAAGCAACAAATCCCTCTTCTACGAAGGTGTCTTTTGGAAGCAAACTAGGTCCTCCACCCAAAGCGTCTAACAGTTGACAGTCTGACGGAATGGGAGCATCATGTAGGGTAAGATCGTAGCGAGTTGTTTTTCCACAGATATAGCGACGAAATTCTGTCCGATTAAGAATTTTGCCTAGATAAGGTTTTAGAGCGGGATTATCGATTAATCGCTCATTAGTGCGGGGATCGGCAACTAATTTTCCTTGCTGGGTTATATAAGAAGTAGTTTTTTCGTTTTTGGGGTCAAAATAACCACCGTTGATCGCAGCAACAGCTTGATGTTGGCTTGCAAAATTGTCAATGGACTTAAGTTCTGGTGAGACGGCAGCGATAACCGAATAATTACTATTATGAGGGATGATAATTGCATGAATGGTGCTTTGCGATCGCTCAACTATTTGATAATCGATCTGTTGCGCTTGCTTTTGTTGCCTCTCTCCGGGCAGATCTCCTATCGATTCTGGATAAGAACCAGAAGATAAACCTACCGCTAAACTAATTAAAATTAAATCTAGCCATAAAGCTTTTTTCACTTTCTTCCCTCACACCGTAATTCTATTCTGAATTTCGAAAGTTATTTTTATTAGGTGCAACCTTTGTCTTGTTGGGATAATAAATTAAATTCATCCCAGTTTTATTTTTATGGACGTAAACTCGTCCGGCTGAAATCAATTGTTTTAAACAAACTTGTATCATCGATCTAGGACGATTCAAACTACGACTGAGTTCCCGCAAAGTAATTCCCGTAGCACGAGTTTCGATTAGCATTAAAATTTGCTCGGCGGTACTAGGTCCTGGAGTAGCGCTAATAATTTTGATATTAGTCACAGAAAATAATTCCTTGTTAGTGATTAAAATTTTTCTGTGTCAGAGCGACTTTCCCCCAGACAACAATTTGCCAAAAAAGTTCCTGATAAAAATAAATATTTTTCTTATATAATTTATAATTCGGTTAAAAATAAAAAATATATTTTTTCATAAAATTTTTCTCTGTGGTATAGATTTAGATTCAAACAGAGTAATTTAAATCACAGTTTTATTTTGAAGAATATTATCTCGCACAGGAATAATAACTTGTTTGTTTCTTGGCAAAAAACTAGGTGAAAATAATTGCAGCGATCGCCTTTGAGTAAATTTGCTTAATTCCTCATGAATTTATTAATTAAACCAAGTAAAAACTCGCTCTTAAAATAGTATTTATAATTGGATATTTAATTGGATTGATTGTTATTTAGTAATTCCTTAACCGAATATAAATAAATACGCCAATACATGTCATCAGTAAAATTTCATATTTGTTAGAGTGCAATCAAAAAAACTTTCTGTTTTAAAATTGTACAAAATCAAAAATGAACCCTAGCTAAAGGCAAGAGGCTAATCAATTATACAAATACTTGTAAAATATGAACAGATAATTATCATTAAGTTCAAAATTTTGGTAAGTTTAAACTCTCACCCATCTTCCCTAGATAGAACAATGATGCAAAGATGTCTGCATCTTGCTCGTTATGGCTTGGGACGAACATCGCCCAATCCTTTAGTCGGTGCTGTAATTGTCCGAGAAGGCAAGATTGTTGGGGAAGGATTTCATCCCGGTGCGGGTCGACCTCACGCAGAAGTATTTGCCTTAAAAGAAGCAGGAGAACTGGCAAGAGGGGCAACCGTCTATGTTAACCTCGAGCCGTGCAATCACTACGGACGCACTCCTCCCTGCACGGAAGCTCTAATTGCGGCAGGAGTCGCTAAAGTAGTAGTAGGCATGGTAGACCCCAATCCCCGTGTATGTGGAAGTGGTATTGCCAAACTGCGCAGTGAAGGAATCGAAGTTATTGTTGGGGTAGAAGAAGAAGCTTGTCGTCAACTCAATGAGGCTTTTATTCATCGCATTCTGCATCAACATCCTTTTGGTATTCTCAAGTATGCCATGACCCTAGACGGAAAAATTGCTGCAACTACAGGACATAGTGCTTGGGTAACTAACCAAGCTTCTCGTCAGCGAGTTCATCAGCTACGAAGTGCTTGTGATGCAGTTATTATCGGAGGAAATACAGTTCGCCGCGATAATCCTCACCTAACTACTCACGGCACGAGCGATCGCAATCCCCTGCGGGTAATAATGAGTCGCAATCTGGATCTACCAGTAGAGTGCAATCTGTGGCAAACAGATACTGCACCGACTCTGGTATTTACCGAAAAAAATAGTAATCTGCCATCACAAAAACATTTACTCGACAAAGGAGTTGAAATAGTAGAGTTAGACTCTCTTACTCCTAAAGCAGTCCTGGAAAATTTATATACCAAAGATTTATCAAGCGTTTTATGGGAGTGTGGAGGATTATTAGCGGCAAAAGCGATCGCCGATGGGGCAGTACAAAAAATTATGGCATTTATCGCTCCCAAAATTATTGGCGGTCAAGCAGCACCCTCTCCTGTAGGAGATTTGGGCTTATCTAAAATGACTGATGCCCTGGAGCTAGAACGAGTTAAGTTAGAAACTATAGATTCGGATATTCTTATTGAAGGGTATTTAACAGGCAACAATCACCAGCGATTGGTCAATCGCCCCTACATCAGTTATTAATTTAATTAACGGTAACTGATAACTGCTAACTGATATAAGCTGTTTTATGGCGTTTGTAGCAATCGATCATGGCAACAATTAACGATAACTATCTCAAACTCAAAGCTGGCTATCTATTTCCCGAAATTGCTAGAAGAGTTAATGCCTTCGCAGAAGCTAATCCCGATGCTCAAATTATCAAGTTAGGTATTGGCGATGTCACCGAACCCTTACCAGAAGCCTGCCGTAAGGCAATGATCGAGGCAGTAGAAGAAATGGGCGATCGCGCTACCTTTAAAGGCTACGGTCCCGAACAGGGCTATCTTTGGTTGCGGGAAAAAATTGCTGCCCATGATTTCCAGGCACGGGGTTGCGATATAGATACTTCTGAAATCTTTATCTCTGACGGTGCTAAATGCGATACGGGCAACATTCTCGATATTTTTGGTAAGGACAACACTATTGCCGTAACCGACCCCGTTTATCCCGTATACGTAGACACTAACGTAATGGCGGGTCATACTGGCTTTGCCAACGCCAAGGGGGAGTATGAAGGCTTAATTTATCTGCCAATTACTGCAGAAAATGACTTTAAGGCGGAGATTCCCTTGCAGAAAGTCGATTTGATCTATCTCTGTTTTCCCAATAATCCTACAGGAGTGGTTGCCAGCAAAGACTACCTCAAGCAATGGGTAGACTATGCTAGAGAGCATGGCTCGATTATTCTTTTCGATGCTGCTTATGAAGCGTTTATCACCGATCCAGAAATTCCTCATTCTATTTACGAAATAGAAGGGGCAAAAGATTGTGCGATCGAATTTCGCTCTTTTTCCAAAAATGCTGGTTTTACCGGAACTCGCTGTGCCTTTACTGTCGTACCCAAAAATCTAACCGCAAAAGCCTCTAATGGTTCGGATGTCGAATTGTGGAAGCTGTGGAATCGCCGTCAGTCCACTAAATTTAATGGCGTATCCTATATCGTGCAAAAAGGTGCAGAAGCAGTCTATTCAGAAGAAGGAAAGGCACAAGTTAAGGCATTAATTGATTTTTATTTAGAAAATGCCAAAATTATCCGCGACAAATTAACAGCAGCCGGATTTTCTGTTTATGGTGGCGTTAATGCACCTTACATCTGGCTGAAAACGTCTAACGATCTTTCTAGTTGGGATTTTTTCGATAAATTACTACAAACTTGTAATGTAGTGGGAACTCCTGGTTCGGGTTTCGGCGCTGCAGGTGAAGGCTACTTTCGCATTTCTGTGTTTAACAGTCGGCAGAATGTAGAAGAAGCAATGCAACGGATTACCGAAAAGTTTAAAGTTTAGAGTCAAAAAACAATAACACGCACCTACACCAGCAGCTATGAAAAGTCTTAGTGTCTTGGTGGTCAATATTTTTACCACAAAGGCACGAAGACACCAAGTATTTCTTCCGTTTTGAATATACTGCGCTATCCTTCCCCACCCCGCTTTGCTGAGGGTGGGGAAGGATAGCGCATCAGGGTCGAGATTGATTTTGGATATATTGTTTTAAAACTTCTATAGGTGCACCGCCGCAAGAGGCAACGTAGTAAGAATTCGACCAAAATGACACTTTACCCCAATAATGTTTTCTTACTTCTTCCGGGAATTCTTTTTTTAACATTCTTGCAGTAGAACTTTTTAAACTTCCTGCAACTGCCGCAATAGAGTTTTTGGGATGGAAGTCCAGCAGAATATGTACACGATCGACTTCACCATTAAATTCTATTAATTGACAATCCATTTTATTTGATACTTGCTCAACCATTTCTTTTAATCTCTTTTAATCGGTTGAGCATTTTATCATTCAAAGCTTTTCGCCGATAACGAGTCCCCAAAATAAAGTATAACCGCACACTAAAAATACCGTGAGAACTTTTTCTAGCCCGCATATTGGCAAGGTATAACCACAATCTATAATAGTCAATATAACAGAGATATGTTATGGCTACCAAAAGAGTTACTTTCAGGCTTTACCCATCTACAACACAAGCAGACAAAATGCATTACTGGCGTAAGCTTCATTGCGCTCTATACAATGCTTGCGTTGAGCATCGTAAAACTTCTTACAAGAAGTTTAATAAATCAATTGATTATTTTGAGCAACAGAATTGTTTACCAGAATTTAAAGCGTGCTGGGAAGAGTATAAAGAGCTTGGTAGCCATGCATTGCAAGATACTGTAAAATGAGTTGATTTTGCATTTAAGCGGTTCTTCAAACTCAAGTCTGGATATCCAAAATTTAAATCAAGTCGTCGCTATAAAGGATGGACTTATCCTTGTGCGTTAGGTTGGAAAGCTTGTACCAATGGTAAAAATGGTTATCTAAGAATATCTAACTTAGGTAACGTTAAAATGCGCGGTCAGGCTCGTGATTGGGGCAAACCAAAAACTTGTACGATTATGTACAAACAAGGTAAATGGTTTGCTTCGATTACTGTCGATGAAATACCCCAAAGACCTACCACAGATATAGGTGCTGTTGGTATAGATTTTGGTGTTCTTCACGCTGCTGCCTTTAGTACAGGAGAAGTAATCGATAATCCTAGGTTTATTAGAAAAGCCCACGAAAAGATTAATCGATTAGCTAAAAAGTCTAGAAGAAAACGAATCCCTAAGCCGAAACAACGACCTTCCAGAAGATGGAGAAAGGCTAATAAAGCTGTAGCTAAAATACAGTCTAAAGTTGCACGTCAAAGACAAGATTGGCAGCACAAAGTTTCTACACAGATAGTTAGCTGTAATAGCTTGGTAGCGACTGAAAAGCTAAATCTTAAGGGGATGACTCGCAAGTCTAAGGGCAAGAACAAATGTCAAAAATCAGGGCTTAATCGGTCTTTGCTTGATGTAGGAATAGGAAACCTTAAAGACTTAATTAAGTATAAAGTAACCGAAGCGGGTGGTTTTTACATAGAAGTGCCGACAGCTAAAGTTAAACCATCTCAGACTCGTCCTAATTGCAGTCATCAAAAAAAGAAAACTTTAGCAGAAAGAATACATCATTGCTCTAAATGTGGTTATCAGTGTGATAGAGATGCTGCAGCAGCAATAGACATCTCCAAAATACAATTATAAATAAAATTAAAAAAGTAAATCAAGCATAAATTGGTCAAACAAGCCAAAATAAATGAGTAATTACACCTGGAAATATATAGAGCAACATCCCCAAGAAG
>JADEWQ010000142.1 GCA_015207585.1 Pleurocapsales cyanobacterium LEGE 06147
CATCTTCAAACAATATAGAAGCGTAGTATTGGTCGCAAGAATTCTTAGTAATCGTAACAGTTTTAATACTGCCTTTGATTTCTCTATGAATCTTGGCATAAATAAGACCTAGCTTAGGAAACTTTAATTAAGTGACAAAACTATGACTCATTACAACGTCAATTACTTGACCTGATTGAGCAAGATGTCTATTGGGGCAATAGCTTGGCAGGATTTAATATTGCTGTTCTTCTTCGTAAAACCAAACTTCAAACAAAAGTGATAAACCAAACAAACTAAGAACTAACAGTAGTAATATTACAGCTCCACTCATAATTACTACTCCTTGTTAAACTCTCTATCTAATAAATAACTCTAAGTAATGAGAAATAATGTCAGTGCGAATTAATTTGTCAAGCTAATACACAATACTTAATGTTTCTTTACTTTTTTTAGAAAAAATTGTTATTTATTTTTATTATTTTAGTAGAAGATAATAAAGCTGTCCCGTTCCATTTAACAAGCCAGCGCGATCGCCTGCTAGTTTACCAGTGCCGAGAAAGATATCTACTCGTCCTGTCCCTGTGATAGCACTACCCGTATCTTGATCCAGAACATAACGACTGACTAGACGAGTTTCTAATTCTCCTGCTTGGTTGGGAAAGGGAATCGGTGCCACAATTAAAGCTAACGCTCCAGGAGGCATAATCGATTTATCTGTAGCGATGGAGCGATCGCTCGTAACGGGAACCCCCAAACTACCTATAGGCGGTTGACCTTCAGTTTCGTGCAAGAAAATAAAACGATTATTGCGAGATATGTATCGATCTAAAGCTTCGGGATGAGTCTGAAAATAAGCAATCAGTTTGGGTAAAGTCAACTCTTCTTTGGTAAAGACACCTTCTTTAACTAATTCTCCCCCGATGCTAGTGTAGGGATAGTCCGTACTACCTCCATAACCTACAGTCATTGTCCTCCCGTCTGTCAGTTGCAAGCGTGCCGAACCTTGTACCTGAACCAAAAAAGCTTCCAAGCGATCGCGCAACCAGACTATTTCATAACCAGACAAAATACTTTTGTTGCCTAATAAACCATCTTCCCCTTCCAATTGAACGCGAGTGGGATGGGGTTGGGACCAACTATCAAAGTTAGTTGGCTTGCGATAGAGTGGATAGCGATATTCTGCCGTCGGAACAGTGCTAGCTAGAAAAACAGGCTCGTAATAGCCAGTAAACTCCACCGTTCCCCGATTATCAATACCTACAGACTGATAAAAAACAAATTCTCGCTCTAGTGCCTCTTGCAATTGGGTTGGCGAATCGACACTCAGAAGCAATTGGCGAAAACGAACTAAAGAAAGCCTCACTCGCTCTAGGGTAAATCCAGGTACGGGATAGTTTTGATAAGCTTGATTTGCCTTGGGAGTGTTGAGATAGCTCAGACTGCGATCGATTGCTTGGAGAAGAGATTGGAAATGATCTGGGTTAGTCCACAACTGCTCATCTATTCCCAGATTAGCTAAGTCTTTTAATTCAATCTGTTGCAGGGGAATTGTTCGAGCAACTAGCTGAGTGTTGCTATTTTTAGCTAAACTAGCTTGGCTCGAAGAAGATGGAGAGAAAAAATTAGCAGCATTATTTTTCTGAATTGGGAACGATAAAGTTATTCCTATACTCAGAGATACAATAGCAATTACCTGTTTCATCACAACCTCACAAAACAGTTATCAGTTATCAGTTGGAAGTGCAAAAATTTGGGCGGATGCCCATCTTTTTTAAACAATAGCCAGTCACGAGTAATTTTTAACTGATGACTAATTTTAATGAAAAGAGTAACTGTTCACTGATGAAAGAATTTGTTAGGATTTCGTTGATAATAAAACTTTGGGACGTAAAGAGTACTAAAAACGTTCCACACTGCCCAAAAAGACTGGTTCTACCCGGATAGCAAGGACATGAGCAGGACGTATCACCATGTATTCTCCTTGGATGTTTTTAATGGGTACAGTGATAAACTCTTGAGAACTAGATTTAGGTATTAATTCAGCGGTATACCATTTTTGGAAATCTTGTACGTTATTAAAGCGAACTTCTTCTCTGTGTCCGCCAGTAAGCAAGAAATGCACGGCATATTCGTCTGGTTTTCTAGGCATAAAAATATCAAATTAAGTTCAATTTCCAAGACTGCAATAATAATTCCCAAAAATTAGAACGCAATATCAATCCGCACTCAATTCTGATGAGGAATCCTTTATAGAAGCAGCTCGGTCAAATTAAGCAGAAAATGATGATTTAAGAAGAAGTCAAAATTTAATGAATAATTAATAATTATCAATTGTCAATTATCAATTAGCTAATACCTAATTCAATCGGCTTTGCCCTTGATTCAAAACTCTTTTCTCTCCATAACTGAGTAGATTATCTAGAGTAACTAAACGATTTTGCCATACCTCTGCTTGATAAGAGGGCACTGCGTTAGTTTCTTCCGTCCATCGGGGAAATTTACGACGAAAAGAAGAAAGAGCCAGTTTTGCTGACAAAAGATTTTTTGTCGAAGGTTGAGCAGCCAACTCTTCTAAAGTGGAAGCTAACTCATCTGCTTGTTGACCCCATTCCCTCAAAGTTTTTTCGTTGAGAGAGATTTGATGATTAGTCAGAAGAAAATTCCATTCTTTTTGTAGGGTCTGGTAGCGAGATAAGGTAGCTTGAAAAGGCTGACGATGAGGCAAGGGATCTTTTTGGTTAGAGGCTAAATTACCTTGAGTACGGCTAAAAATTTTCTCGAGATTGGAGTTGAAATTTTCTGCTGCAAAGAGAGCAAAACCTTCAGTAGACATTCCCCGCAATAATTGCATCTGATCTACCGCCACAACATCCGGTAAGTTTAATAATCGGATACCTGGTAAAATCAGGGCAGTTCCTTCAGTGGATCGACTGAACAAAGGAGATGTTAGCTTTTGTAGCTCTTGTGTATCCATCGCATAGGTCATGGGTACGAGCAAATCGATCCATCCCTGTCTAATCCATTCTTCCCAATTTTGCTGTATTTGAACGAGACGTTGATGCCGCACCATGGGAAACACAGCAGTAGATAGGATGAGATCGGAGCGTTTTTGCTTTAACTGCTGGGAAACAGATTCGACAAAACTGTCAACTTGCTGAATGCGAAAACCAGTCCATTGAGACCAAAGAGGATTGCTTAGGGTTAAAGTAGTGGGATCGACTCCGGTTATCTGTCCAAACTGCTGTCGTGCGGCAATACCGTAGCCATAGGTTTTAGTACCATCGCCGCTTTGAAAGGGATAGCGAATGTAATCTAGCTGGATGCCATCTACATCGTACTGAGTGGCAATTTCTTCTAGTAGCAGAGATAAGTAACGCCTGACTCCAGGATTAGCAGGATCGAGAAAGGCTTTACCAGAATTGTAATGAAATAAATTGCCTTTGCGATCGCTCATTGCCCAGTCAGGATATCTCGACAAGAGCGGACCGAGATTATTTATGGGTAAATTGAGGATAATATTGTGACGCTGATTGGCAGCGGCAAAAGTCCATACCCAAGCGTGTAACTCCATGCCGCGCTCGTGGGCCAACTTAATTGCTACTTTTAGGGGGTCCCAGCCTCTAATCAAGGGATTCTGTTGTGGAGCAACTCTACTGGGATAAATAGAATAACCAGCGTTGACTGTCTCAAAAAAAACAGTATTAATCCCCGCTTTTGCCATGCGATCGAAAATTGCTGCTAAGTCCGACTCAGAACGTGCTTTGACAATTGTTCCTCGGTCTAACCACATAGCGCGAATTTCTGATTGAGCTAATTGGCGATCGGTGGGATAGTTGTCCCATAGAGTACGTCTTGCTTCTAGCCATTGTCGTCTGGCTTGAATATAGTCTCGTTGCTCTACGAATAGCTGAAATTTATTTAATCTTTCCCTTGCCTCTTTCAACGCCTGACGAGCATTGCCATTGACAGGATTAGCTTTTTTGGTTGGCACTGAATGAAGGTTACTCAGGGAAGAATATAGTTGAGATTTATTCCCTTCTACTCGATTACTGAGTAATTGTTCGATAACTTTACCCGTGGAGGGGTTAATTTCACTTTGGCTAGCATCAGCAGTCAAGAGGGTACTCTCAAAACGAGCGATCAAACCCTCTATTTCGCGGCTCATGCTCTCTACTTCAACGGGAGTAATATTTGCCCCATCAGGGAAATTGAACCGCGATTCTGGAAGAGGTGCGGTATTTTCTAACTGCCAATGGGGTAAGAGAGGTCTGGTTTCATTCCCAGGCAGAGTATTCGGTCTACATGAGGTGGGTTCTTTATGAGAAATCGGGAGAAATCTACCGTAAGTACTTATACCGTAGCGATTGAGAGCGGCTTGTAACCAGGCAACATCCACCGAAGGAGAGGAAACCGCGTCAATTCCCCAACGCCAACCTAAAACTGTAGAGTTTTCTGTCACGACCGCAGCGGGAGGATTACCTTCAGCCAACCAAACTGCTGCAGTTTGACTGTTTGGGTTGCTGGGAATTACGGCAGCACCCATAAAAGTTTGTGATAGTTGATTGCTACCGCTCCATTGGGATGGCATAGTTTCCGAGAGTTGGAGACTAGCCGGAGAAGAGAGAGGAAATCCCCAATAAGCTCCAAAAAGCGATCGCAATTGAGAACGAACTATTGGTTGAGAGAGATTCCCTGTCGGTCCGGTGACAATGACTTTACCACCTCTACTCATCCATTGTTGTAAAATGTTTGCCTGCACTCCAGTAAGAGTTTCTACGTTGGGTAACACCAACACGTTGATATTGCCTAAATCTAACTCTTGTTCCCAATAGGAGGTATCAACAATACAATAATCTATTCCTACTTGTTGCAACCGATTGGTAATTTCGGACCATTGTCTGGTATTTTCTTGGCTTTTGGCTACACCTATTCTTTCTCCTGCTGCCATTGCTGGAGCCAAACATAGGGACAATGGTAACAAAGAAAACAAAAAAGAGAAAATTGTTTTATCCTTGATTTTGCCCAAGATGGCTATATTTGAAGCAAATTTTCGCCAATGCCAAGCATTCACCAACACAAATTTCTCCTTCTCTTTTATATTTGTTACTTACTAACTGTTAGTAACTAACTATTACTAATTAACCACTTATTATAATCTCCTCAAAGACAAGCTGTTTCAGTAATATCTTTGATTGCAAATAAGTTGCAATCATGCAAATACTGGATACTACTGTGCAATATTAGATTTAACTGACAGCATGATAATACTGGTTTTGCGAGTCAGTGCCAAGTACTCTGCTGTAAAACGGTGCAGAAGGCACTGCGCGGAATGAGTTCGGCTTGCTAGCTCGAATCGAATTCAAGCCAGAGCGGCAGCAACGCCCTGCACTCGATACTCTTCCTTCCCAATTCAATTGGATTTTGATTTCTTCAAACAGGACTTGAGGAGCGTAGCTTTCACGTAAGATAAGATACAGATCGTTTTTTAGTGTTTCTCTTTTAATTAATTGTGGCTTGAGTTTAAAAGCGATCGCTCTACTTATGCCAAATGCCTATAAGCAGTTTACATTTTTTGTTCAAACTTTTAAACCTCAATCTCTTGAAATCCCGCAAAAATTTATCCTAGTGAGCGTCTGGAGTAGAGACACGTCAGTCAACCATTTACACTAACTTCAGTTTTTTGTAAAGCCATTTGTTATATCTTATCAAAGCTAGTAGCATTAAAACTTTTAACTTTCTTATCTTTGCTTTTAGCCGTCAGTCTATTAGCCCCAACTCTTGCACAAGCCCTAACAATATGGTTAGCGGTTAACCCAAATTTCTCTTTAAACTCAGTCATCTATCTTTTTGCGGGACTTTGGGTTATTTTTGGGCTGCATTCGCTCCTCAGGAAGAAGCTTGGCACGAGAAGCTATTCAAAATAGTTGTTTTAAATAAGAATTCAATTTCAAGATAAATAATTGGAAACAGAGAAATTTGTAGAGCATTTTTTTCACTGTTTCAATCTTTTCCGCACCCTTCTCCATTCCCCAACTGTTTCAATACCATCGCTGACACCAAACAAACTTCACCCGTGATGTAGAGTACTTTATTATTAGTACCTAATATATTCAATACTCATCTAATAAACCAAGTTCGCCGCCAAGAAGGTAAAACCTTAATTTTTCTATATAAAAATTGGTATGTTCAATTTCTTGAGTTAAGATTACACCTCCTTCACCCCTTTCTAAAATTAAAGTCGCACTCCGATCTGGATTAACTTGTAAAGTCCAAAATTGACAATTATTTAGGCTCTCATCTTCTTTAACTTTTTTTTCTAACTGCCAATTGGCAATAGCAGTTAAAAGCCAACTAGCCTCACCTTCTCTGACTACATAAGCTACTGTTGGCGTAAAGTCAAACGGCAAATAAGGTTCGCTACAGAGAGTTTGCTCTTGCGAAGATACAGTATTTACAAAACGTGACAATTTTTCTTGAGTTAGTGTTGACATTGGGTTAAACAGAAAACTATTACTTATTAATTTAATTCTTTGTTTTTAAGGCTAAATTAAAAAAGAATAAAAATTAGCATTCAAAGCCATTTTTATATTATTTTAATTTGACCGTGTAGCTCCAGACTATTTATTTTAACCAAGATAATCAAGAAAATAGAAAAAATAAAGATAACTAAATATAAATTATCTTTAAGAAGTCTTGTTGGCTTTTGTCTCTAGTGTTTTGCCATAAAGTTGGCTTTTTATTTTGTCTGTCCCCAATTATAAAGAGAAAATTACGATCGCAGTTGTCGAGTAGGAAATAATATTTGATTTTGATTAGATAGAAAAAAATAATTTTTAGTTAAAATTGAGCTTGGATGATTGCTCTATCGAGCCAAAATTCTTTTTATTGTCTTAATATTTAGTGCAAATACTATAGTAAGTAATCTTAAATTATTTGTGAAAACACCTACACACTTAGTATCCCTACGTGAAAGTCATATTAAATCTGCTTGAATATAGTTATAAATAAGGTTAACACGGGCTTTAAATGGACAAGGGGATTCGGGGATAAAGAGGCAAGGAGGACTTAAATTCTCTCCCTGGCATTATCGCTGGCATGAATCAGCCCCCTAACCCCTGCTCCCATGTCTTACTCTACTTCTTCGCTCTCTCTACTACTCTCCATGTCAATTTCTTCCCTATTCCCTGGAGGCAGCGATCCGATGAAATCACCCTATTGGGAGATTAAAGTGAGTTGATGGTTTTGGGAAGGAGAAAGCTTGAGTAGGAGAAGACCATTGTTGGTAGATTAGCAGTATTAAGGTAATTGCTATGGCGGTAAACGATCGTTCAAAACAATTAGAAACACTTGGTTTGCTCATTATTCTTTTTCTCCTCAACCACGCTTACTTTTACAGCCTCCTCGCTCGATACGTTCGAGTTGACAGAAAGATGCACTCCTCGCTAGGCAACTTTCGAGACAAACTTCCTGGAAATAACTCAATTAACCCGTGCGGTGCGGCAGCACCTGCTACGCAGGATCGCTTCTGTTGACACTAAAACTATAATTAACTCCAAAGATAGACCTTTACTGTTCCCCAAACTGAAAAAATAAATATTTGAAAGATTAACGCTTTGAGCGACAGCGTAAAAGCAGAGTAATTTTGCTCATTCACCGTCAAGAGTCTATTAGTCTTCTCGGTATTCCTTTAAGTCGTTATATTTCTATTGAAGATTCCGAGCAAGTGTTGCGTGCCATTCGCTTAACTCCACCAGATGTGCCGATTGACCTGATCTTACATACACCGGGGGGATTAGTACTGGCAACGGAACAAATTGCAAGAGCTTTAATTCGCCATCCTTCTAAAGTAACTGTCTTTGTGCCTCACTACGCAATGAGTGGAGGAACGATGCTCGCACTAGCTGCCGACGAAATTATCATGGATGCTAATGCAGTATTAGGTCCTGTCGATCCACAGTTGGGTAATATGGCAGCGGCTAGTGTCCTTCAAGTTTTCGCACAAAAACCAATTGAGAAAATTGACGACCAAACCATAATAATGGCCGATCTATCCAAAAAAGCGATCGCGCAGGTACAGCGTTTTGTAAGAACACTCTTACAAGATGAAATTCCTCAACAGAAAATTGCCCCAGAAAATATCGACCGGATTATTGACTTATTAACGACAGGCAAAATTACTCACGATTGCCCCATTCCGGTAGAGGAAGCTTCAAAAATAGGTTTGCCAATTACTGTAGGTCTACCTAAATCAATCTATCAACTAATGGAGTTATATCCTCAACCTCAGGGAGGAAGACCCTCGGTACAATATATTCCCATGCCTTATAGACGCTATCCGAGTCTACCAGAAAGTAAAGACAGACCCTTGCCGGAAGATTAGAAAGACCGCGATCGCCGTTGACAATTCCTAGCTAAATTCTCGATAACCTTCCAAGTCGTGTTAATCACCCTAATTCTGGGAGAGCGTTTGACACTGAACATACCTCTTATATGAATCTAATTCATATTAAATCGATGTGTGTTGACACTAAAAAAAGGTTCAGGCATTTATACCTGAACCCTTTAAAGTTAGATCTAGTCTCTGGGACAAGATTACTGACAAACTAAAAGGCTAAAACTACTTAGCTTCAACATTTAGTAGCCACGAGAGAAGCTGTTATTTCTGCGTCCACCACCAAATGAACCACCTCGATTTTCACGAGGTCTTGCTTTATTGACCTTCAAATCACGACCCATCCACTCTGCACCATCAAGTGCTTCAATGGCAGCCGTTTCTTCAGCTTCTGCACCCATTTCCACAAAACCAAAGCCGCGCATACGACCTGTTTCGCGATCGGTAGGAAGCTGAACTCGCTTTACTGACCCATACTCTGTAAACACAGTAGTTAGATCGGCTTCTGTAACTTCATAAGACAGGTTACCTACATAAATTGACATAGATTGACTCCAAAATTAAAGGAATGTGGGGAGTAAAATTTCGGAGAGAAGTCTGTCAATGGAAAAACGCGAAAACTCGTTAATACTAAAAACAAATGCTACAACCGATATTTATTCTCTACGATTATTTTAACATATTAAAATAGCTTTTGGGTTAATTGGAGCAGTAATTGACCCAGAAGAAGCCCAAAAAGACAGGAGCTGGGCTTTTTATCACTTAAATTATCAGTTAGACAAGGCAGCAATAGTGAAAAAGAGATAGGATTACTTTTCGAACACTTCCTCTTTTTGCTCTTTTTTTGTAACCAGAATAGTTTTTGTTGAAACCGATTTTTCTGGTAAATCTAGCCAGTAATCTTGCAATTGAGATGCTACTTTACCAGACAAGAGAATGCAGCCAATCAAATTAGGGACAGCCATTGCCAAAAGCATCATATCGCTAAAATCGACTACTGTGCCCAAATTTACTACTGAACCAACGAAGATACATAGTAAAAAAATACCTTTATAAATCAGAATATTTTGTTCGCCAAATAAATAAGCCCAACATCTCTCGCCGTAATAACTCCAAGTAATCATGGTCGAGAAACCGAACAAAAAGATGACTACTGCTAAGACAAAAGGAAACCAGGCAATTACTTGGGCAAAAGCAGCAGCAGTTAGTTCTGAACCACCCGTGGCGCTCGCGACGGCAGGGAGCGAACCTCTCGCTCCGTTTTCGCCATACATCCCCGTCAAAATAATTACCAAACCGGTCAGATTACAAATGACGATGGTATCGATAAAAGGTTCTAAGATAGCAACCAGTCCTTCTCTGATTGGTTTCTTGGTTTTTGCTGCCGCATGAGCGATCGCCGCTGCACCCAACCCCGCACCATTGGAAAAAGCACTGCGCCGAATCCCTTGCACTAGTAACCCGACCAAACCTCCTTCTACTGCCGTAGGGACAAAAGCCTGTTGGCAAATCGTTCCTATTGCCGCCGGAACTTCGGTAATTTTGACTCCAATTACCCAGAAACATCCAGCTAGGTAAATACCAATCATCAAAGGAACTAATTTACTGGTAACTATGCCAATGCGAGCAATACCACCAATAATTACCAGTCCGACCAACAAGGCAACTGTCACGCCAAACAGCCAATCATAGCTGGCTATGTTAGGAAACAAAGCGGTTAGGGCAGCAAAAGATTGATTGGCTTGAAACATATTACCGCCGCCAAAGGAACCAGCTATACCAAAGATGGCAAAAAGGATAGCCAGTACTTTTCCTAATTGAGGTAATCCTAGTTCGGCTAAACCCCGAGACAAATAGTACATCGGACCTCCAGCGACTGTTCCGTCAGGATTGACTTGGCGATACTGCTGTCCTAAAGTACATTCAATAAACTTGCTCGACATCCCCACAAAAGCAGCCGCACTCATCCATAAAACTGCCCCGGGACCACCGATTTGAATGGCGATCGCCACACCAGCAATATTTCCCAATCCTACCGTTCCCGATAAAGCAGTAGCTAAAGCTTGAAATGGCGATACTTCTCCCTCTTCACTTTCATCCTCAGAGCGATCGTATTTCCCTCTGGCAATATCGATCGCGTGCTTAAAACCTCTAATGTTAATTAAACCAAAGCGTAAGGTAAAGAAAATACCGCCTCCCATAATCCAGAGGATAATTAGGGGTATACCGCCGATGGAGAAAAAGAAAATCTTTTCCATAACAGCGATCGCCTGGGAGAAAATCGCATCAATCCGATCCAGAAAGGTTAGCTGGAGAAAAGTAAAAAAAATAGTCACCAATATTCTTAGCCCAAAATGACTTTTATATAAAGTTCTGTAAAGCTATTCCGTTTTTACCATAAATTAAAAGTTATCGGGAAGAAATTCGTAAAAACAGCGCTCGCCTGCATCACAGAAAGCGAAGGGAAGCCTATTCCTTCCAGAGAGCGCCTATCGGCGTGTCATTAGTTGTTTGTCCTTTGTGTTGATTAGTAACCAATGACTAATGACGCGAAATCGACCGTAACAACAGCGGGGGATGAGTTTCAAAGTAAAGAAAACCAGAAACTAATGGTGTATTAACCCATCCATTGGTGATTGGGCAAACTGAAGTCAAAATTGGCACAATCTACTATTAAGTATGCATTGTCAATTTTTATAGGTGTCGGGTACGAAAACCTTAAACCTAATATTTACTTTCAGTTTCCCTCGCACAAAAGGAACAGCACTATGAAAACTCCCTTACGGCTAGTTTCCGATCGCCAAGGGCGCAGCGAAGCTGACCGCGATCGTTATTTGCTCGATGCCTACTCCCATGCAGTTACTACTGTAGTAGAAATAGTCAGTCCTTGTGTAGTTAATATTGAGGTACAAAGGCTGAGACTGAGAGCGGATTTGAGAAGACCTCTAGAAGTTCGGGGTAACGGTTCTGGGTTTATTTTTACTCCCGATGGCTATATCCTTACTAATAGCCATGTCGTCCACGATACAGATAACATCAAAGTTACTTTAGCCGATAGTTATCAGTACGATGCCGAACTAATTGGCGATGACCCAGATACAGATTTAGCTATCATTCGCATTCCTGCTAATAATTTAAACGCTGTAGCTTTAGGAGATTCGCAAACCCTCAAACCAGGTCAACTAGCGATCGCTATTGGCAATCCTTTAGGTTTCCAGTGTACGGTAACGGCTGGTGTAGTCAGTGCCTTAGGGCGGTCTTTGCGTTCTAAAAGCGGAAGACTGATTGAAAATGTGATTCAAACCGATGCCGCCCTCAATCCCGGTAATTCTGGCGGTCCTCTGGTCAACTCCCGTGGAGAAGTTATTGGTGTCAACACGGCTGTAATTCAAGCCGCTCAAGGTATCTGCTTTGCCGTCCCTATCAATACAGCTAAATGGGTTATTACTGCCCTGATGCGTGAGGGTAAAGTCCGTCGCGGACGCATTGGCGTAATCGGACAAACAGTAATTTTACCCCAAAGACTCGTTCGTCAATTTAACTTGTCAGTAGACAGCGGTATTTTAATCATCGGGTTAGAAGCAGGCAGTCCCGCTCAGCAAGCAGGTTTTCAAGAACGAGATATTCTAGTAGAGTTTGCCGATCGACCTTTATCTAACATTGACGATCTTCACCGGATGTTAAACGCAGAAAGAATTGGTATTCCTTCGACTGTAAAATTAATTCGTCAATCTCGGTTAATAGAATTATCTGTTGTTCCGGTCGAATTTATTTAGAAAAAGTAGGGGCGATTCATGAATCGCCCCTACAGGTACAGGTCTAACATCTTGAATTTCTGTCGGGAGATTTAGTAGAAAAAGAAACCGCTCAAACTTGCTTGAGATAAAATTCAAACCGCTCCCACAGTTGTTCCACCGTTAAATTTTGAGTCCAGTATTCTACCAAGGCATGACCAAATGCCCAAGCATTGCGGTCTGGCGAAGCTGGGTTTTCTAATAAAAGCGGCCAGAGAGAGCGCAGATCCAAATCGAGAGGATTAGAGTCTTTGGGACTCAAGAGCGAGAATAATTCATAAGCCATCTGGAGTTTGCCAATGACCACTGGTAACTGTTCTACGGGAATTTGCTCTGCCAGTACATAAGCCAGGGAAGGAGAACCCGTCGTCAGGGTAGAAATAAATTGGAGTATTGGACTTTTGAGCAGTGAAGCCAGTCCTTGTGTAGTCGCCATTTGGAAAGTATAGCGGTCGATGATTTTCGCAGCAGCAACGGTGCGGGCTTCGCGATCGCGTAAAAAGCGAGCAAAACGTAATTGCTTGGCAGGAGCGATCGCTTCTACTAACGCCACTGAAAGAGCGTCCGCGCCCCAGGCGGTTCGACCCGTTTTAAGATCGCCTGTCACGACGGGTAAAACTAAATCGCAAAATTTATCCAAAAGTTCGGCGCGATACTCGGTGGCTTCTCGGATCGCCTTTTCTTTGGAACGCTCTCCCCATTGCCAATCGTAAGGCGGTTCCCACTCGCGGATGGGACGGAGACGATCTACCTGGGTGACGGTAACAATGACAGGCAAGTCTGCCACTTCTTCTTTTATATCTTTGAGAAAATCTACATCCATTTGTAGAGCGGGATCTAAGGCAGGAGTGACCAATAGTAACAGATCCGCATTGTCAGCATAGTCGAGTACGAGATCTCGTAAATCTGTGCGATTGGCTTGTTCGTATCCAGGCGTATCCCAGAGAATTAGGGCTTCTTCCGTTGGAGTCTGCCAACGATAACTTTGAATGCGATCGGTACTGGGCAAAACATCGACTTCTGCCCGATCTGCCTCAAACAGCGTGTTAATCAAACTACTCTTTCCGGCTCCGGTTCGCCCAGCCAGCAGAATATTGACGGGTTTTTGCTCGACCTCCTCTGCCGATTTGGCTCGATCGAGGATATCTTGGAGGGTTTGGGTCTTCGCTTTAGGTAGTGTAGGTGTAGAAACAGAGGATTCAGTAAGTGGCAGCGTACTACCTCCGTAAAGAGCGATCGCCTGCCGACATAAGTTTCTCAGTGCTGCTTGCCGGAAAAGCTGACCCAAATTCACCAAAAGTTGCTGAGTTGCCCGGTCACTGGAACGCATACTGGCTTGCCGAGCTAGTGCTACCGCAGGATTAATAATCCACTGTGCCCAGTTCCAAGCTTGCAAGAGCTTGCGAGCGGATGGTTCAAGCTTGCGGTAAACTTCGTAGCCCTGGTATACCTGTCCTACCGTAACTTGATTGAGAGCAGGGGATAACTTTTGCATCCACAAATCCAGATCGTTCACCGTTCCCCGGATCAGGGCATAAGCCTGAGGAACGTAAATATTGAGTAGGGGATACTTTACTTCCGGATTATAGATATGAGCGATCGCCATTACTAATTCTTGGCATCTGCGCCAAAAAGTTTGCCAGTCTTCCCACATTGGCGGATCGTTCTGTGCCTCTTGCAGAATCTTTTGTAATGCGGCTTCTGCTCGCTCTGTAGCTTCAGTCCCTACTGCCATTTGGGTTATCTCATCTGCGGCAGATTCCAGTTCTGCACTGACCTCTGCCATGACGGCTTCCATTTCCTCTACCGCAGGTTTAGTCCATTTGACCAGCAGCCAACGCCAGCCTACAAAAATAAGAATAAAAACGCCCCAAATCCAATTAATTCCCCACTGATGGATCTGCCATCCCGCCGCTATTAGGAAAAAAATGACGACAGCCGCGAGGGGAATTGCCAACACGACCCACTGCCACAGTTTTAATCGCACCATAGTCCCGTCTCTACCTAGATCGGACTTCTTCCACTATTGTCAGTCTAACAGTATGGCAGTTTTTAATTGTTTATTTTCCAGACACTAGGGTTGCGCGATCGATTTCGCTCCTCAAGCTACTTAAGAACAAAAAGAGATCGCAATATTTAGAGGTTATGTTCGCTTATTTGACAACAGGGGTAAGTAATGGCTCCTGACGTTGAAATTCTGCTAATTGTTGTTCAATTTCATCACGGACAATTTGACGATATACGAGAAAATGTTCGTTATGAGCACAAACCGTTAAATAATGTTCCCATACTTTCGGATTATGGAGCAATATTCCTAACAAGTGATGCCAGAATTTCCATCGAGTGTTGCGTTTCAAGCCCTGTCGCCAAATGATAATCCCTAAAGCGCGCAAATCAATCCAGCTTGGCAATTTAAAGGGAGGTTTGCATTTAGGTGCGCCTAATTTGAGAAAACAGCGATAGGTGCGATCGAGAAAAGTTTCCGGGTCATATAAAGTCCAAAACGCCTCAACATATTCCTGGGCAATATCTTCTATAGGACGAGTTGGCACAAAGTTCATTAAAGTACTTTGATTAATATCTTGTTTCGTATTGACTCGCAACCGTCCCTCTTTTTCTAAACGATCCCAGAGGGCAGTATTTGGTAAAGCTTGCAACATTCCAAACATTGCCGTAGGAATGGCGGCTTGCTCCACAAAGTAAATGATACGCGAGCCTGCTTCTTTCTTCTCACCATCAAAGCCAATAATAAATCCTGCCATTGGGCGCAAGCCAGCTTGAATAATTTTCTCAACAGATTCGGTTAGAGAACTGCGGGTATTCTGAAATTTTTTAGTCAGTTGTAAACTTTCTTCATCTGGGGTTTCAATTCCCAAAAATACTGCATCAAAGTTACAGGCAACCATTAATTCCATTAATTCTAAATCTGCTGCTAGATCGATGGAGGCTTCTGTATTAAAGGCGAAGGGATATTGGTGTTCTGCTTGCCAGATTTTTAATTCTTTGAGCAACAATTTGACATTGCGTTTATTGCCAATAAAATTGTCATCTACTATAAAAACACCCCGCCGCCATCCCAATTTATCAAGATAATCTAATTCTTTGAGGAGTTGATTAGGGGTTTTGGTTCGAGGTTTGCGTCCGTAAAGAACAATGATGTCACAAAATTCACACTGAAACGGACATCCCCGTGAAAATTGAACAGACATCGAGTCATAAGCGTCCAATTCTAACAAGTCATAACGAGGAATCGGCGTCATAGTGACATTTGGTTTTTCACAAGTGCGAAAAATACCGCTAGTTTCCCCTTTCTGCAAAGCTTCCACAAACAACGGCAGAGTAATTTCTCCTTCATCTAAAATGAGAAAATCTGCTCCCGCTGCGTGAACTTCTTCAGGAACAGAAGTCGGATAGGGACCGCCGACCGCCACTAATTTATCCCGCCGTTTTGCTTCTCGAATTTGTTTTAGTAAATCTTGTTTTTGGACAATCATTCCTGAAAAAATGACAATATCTGCCCATTTCCATTCTGCTTCGGTAACCGGACGAATATTGCGGTCTACGAGTTTAAATTCCCAGGTTTGCGGTAAAATAGCCGCCACTGTGATTAAGCCTAAAGGCGGCAACAAAACTTTGCGATCTACTAATTCGAGAATTTTATTATAAGACCAAAAAGTCGGCGGAAACACCGGATATATTAATAAGATTCGCACCGCCCAGCACTCCTTATGGAAATTTTAACAGCTGTTTTTAAATGGATGAAATACATCAATGTTCGTTTTGATGTGTAACTATCGCGTCAACATAGCATTAAAAAAGTGCAAAACTCGGGGCAAACACAAATTGATACGCTTGTCTTTCCAATTATTGGAGTGTATATGGGCGATCGCTTTTATCAGTCTGCTCAACACTTTGCTAATCGTTGTCTACACTAGACCTCTGGCAAAAGTTCTAGATGTGTGGGACAAGTAAGTTAGAGTTGAGTAGCATCTATGACCTACGAACAGGTAAAAAGTCTGAAGCCAGAAGACTTTAAACGCTTATGTGGCGTACGTCCGG
>JADEWQ010000143.1 GCA_015207585.1 Pleurocapsales cyanobacterium LEGE 06147
TTAGCTCAGGTTACGTTTTCCGCACAGGCTAGACAACTGTTTTGTCCTGCTGGAACTAATTGGCATTTAGTTCTTTGCAAGCCCCCGCTAAATTGCTCTTAGCCATTAGCGGTGGGTAGTTGACCTTTTCAGTTTCCAATTCTTAAGCAAAATTAAAACTATCTCGTGACAGAACGATTTCCCCAGATTAAACAGTCACAATTAAAAATAAGCAAAAGTTTCCAAACAGATACTGCATTTACCCGGTGCCGATTTCATCGAGCGCATCTATGCCAAAAGCGATCGCAATCCGCAAGTCCTTCGCAGTCTACAGCAATTGTATTCTACCGGAAGATTAGCAAATACGGGTTACCTATCTATTCTCCCTGTCGATCAAGGTATCGAACACTCTGCTGCAGCTTCTTTTGCTCCCAATCCCGCCTATTTCGATCCGGAAAACATCATCACATTAGCTCTAGAAGCCGGTTGCAATGGTGTTGCAACTACTTTAGGAGTGTTGGGTATAGTATCTCGTAAATATGCTCACCGCATTCCTTTTATTGCCAAGCTCAATCATAACGAACTATTGACCTATCCCAACCAATACGACCAGATTATGTTCGCTAGCGTCGAACAAGCTTGGAATCTGGGTGCAGTAGCCGTTGGTGCAACCATTTACTTTGGTTCGCCCGAATCATCCCGTCAAATCCAAGAAGTCAGCCGTGCTTTTGGTCGCGCCCACGAATTGGGTATGGCAACCATTCTCTGGTGCTACCTGCGTAACAATGTCTTTAAGCAAGATAAGGATTATCATGTGGCGGCAGATCTGACAGGACAAGCCAATCACTTGGGCGTTACTATCGAAGCCGATATTATCAAACAAAAATTACCCGAATGCAATCGCGGCTACGAAGCCGTTGCCAAAGGGACAGGCAAAAAATACGGTCGAACCGACGAAAGAGTCTACACCGAATTAACCAGCGATCATCCTATCGACTTGACTCGCTATCAAGTTCTCAATTGCTATGCCGGACGCATTGGTTTGATTAATTCTGGCGGTGCTTCTGGCAAAAATGACTTTGCCGAAGCAGTTCGTACTGCGGTAATCAACAAACGGGCTGGTGGTTGTGGCTTAATTTCTGGAAGAAAAACTTTTCAGCGTCCTTTAGAAGAAGGCATTAAACTCTTCCATGCTATCCAAGATGTCTATTTATCGCCGGATGTAACTATAGCCTAGAGTTGAATATTAAGAGGGATTATTCCCTCTTTTACTTTTTTAGATCTTTTCCAATAGATAAGATCTGACTGCTTCTGCCGAATCTAATTGTAATACGGCATTGGCGATCGCTATGGCTCGATCCATTGTCAATCGGGCAATTTCTGCCTTCACTTTAGATATTGCTGGCGGGTTAACACTCAATTCAGTCACTCCCAATCCCAACAAAATCGGTATCGCTGCTGGTTCGCTAGCTAGTTGACCGCAAACGCTCACCCCAATCCCTGCCTTGCAAGCAGCACTCACAGTCTGTTGAATCATCCTCAGAACGGCAGGTGCAAAAGCATCGGCAAGAGGGGCCACTTTGGGGTTAGTTCGGTCGGCTGCCATAGTATATTGACTTAGATCATTAGTACCAATGCTAAAAAAGTCTACTTCTGTAGCCAACTGGTCAGCTATGGCAACGGCTGCCGGTACTTCTACCATGATACCGACTGGCATTTGTTCGTCAAAATTAATCCCCTCTTCTCTTAATTCCATCTGCACCTCTTTTAGCATCTTTTTTGCTGTCCGTACTTCTGGCAAAGAGGCTACCATAGGAAACATCAGCTTAATATTATGTTTGCCAGAAGCGCGCAGAATTGCCCTTAACTGAGTTTTCAGCATTTCCGGACAGTCGAGACTCTGACGGATACCCCGCCATCCTAGAAAAGGATTGTTCTCCGGTGGCATTTTTACATAAGAAATTGGCTTATCGCCACCGATATCGAGGGTACGAATAGTTAGAGGACGAGTATCCATTATTGCTGCAATGGCTTGATAAGTTGCCAACTGCTCTTCTTCTGTGGGCGATGTTAAGCAATCTAAATAGAGAAATTCTGTCCGCAATAACCCCATTCCTTCAGCACCGGAGTCTACGGCAAATTGGGCATTAGTAACCCCCAAAATATTTGCCAGAATCGAAATTCTGTGTCCATCCAAAGTTATTGCTTCTTTAAATCGGGTTTTTTTAGTGGGATCGATTGGTTCTAAAAGTAATTTTTGTCTTTGCTCTGTGGTTGGCTCAATCCAGATTTGCCCCGTCGTACCATCCATCGCCAACTCGATATTAGCTGGTAATGATAATAAATCTTTTCCCAAGCCTACTATCATTGGAATACCGAGCTGATTAGCTATCAGGGCACTATGAGCTGTAGCACTACCCTCAGCAGTACAAATTCCCAAAACTTGATTCGATTTGAGATGAACTACTTCTGAAGCTGTTAAATCGGGAGCGATCAAAATTCCTGGTTCGGGAAAATCTAAAGGTGCGGTATCATCCCCTGTTAAAAGGCGCAATACTCTTAGTCCTACCTCTTTAACATCAGAAGCACGAGCTTGTAGATACGTGTCTTCCAGAGCTTGGTACGATGCTACCATTTCCTCGATCGCGCTCTTCCAAGCCGATGCCGCACTTCGCTGTCGATCGAAAATAAGTTGTTTGACTCGGTTGAGGAGTGCCGGCTCTTCTAAATAGAGTAAATGAGCTTGAAAAATACTCGCGCTCTCATCAGCTCTCTCTCTAGCAAGGTTTTGAATTTGTTTGGTAGCAGTTTGAATGGCTAGTTGTAGCTTTTGCCACTCTTGCGAGGCATTTTCCGAACGCTCATCTGTAACTTCTGGTATAGAAGGTTGATAGAAAATAACTGAAGCGATCGCCATACCGGGAGAAGCGGGAATGCCTTGTAAAGAAGAAGTATGAGAAGATGGGGATGCGGGGGATGGAGAAGAATATACGAATGATTCGCCAAAGCGATCTTCTACAAGTTTTTGTAAAGTTGCCAAAGCGACAGTACTATCATTTCCTTCTGCTGTAATAGCTATCTGATGTCCCTTTCTTATCCCTAAAAGCATTACCTGATTGATACTTTTGGCATTAACTGGTTGGCTATTGATGCTTAAATTTTGTATCTCGATCTGGCATTGAAAACGAGCCGCCGTAGTTACTAATTTAGCTGCTGGACGGGCATGAAGACCTTGTTTATTTTGAACGGTTAGCCGGATTTCTTGTTTGAGCGATCGCTGGCTATTATTTGTCAATTGTCGATCGCCTTGAGTCTCGATAATGCTAACCTCCCCTAACTGAGAGGCTTTAGCTCCTAAAGCCGATGTGGCTGAGGCAACTACCTGTTCGAGATTAGCACCTGCTGCTGCTTCTACTACTGCGGCGATCGCCCCCTCTACCAACGGTGCCGCACACAATCTTACATTTTTTCTCTGCTCTTGGGGCAAAAACTCCAGTGCCATTTCCGCACTCAGAATTGCACTACCCAAATCCATCAAGACCAATACTCCAGCTTCACTATAAACAGACTCGATGGCAGCTTGGACATTGATTGCATCGGTACCAAACGGATTTTCGGAGTCATCTATTCCGGCAGCAAGGGCAATAGGTACAGGTACTCGAGTCATTTGTCGCGCTAATTCCTCTACTCCTGCTGCCAGCTTGGCACTGTGAGAAATAATGACAAGTCCAATCATAGTCTTTAAAAAATATCTAAAAGATTTTTTGAATAAGCACCTCTAAGCATCAGACTAAATAGTAGACCACAATGACTTTGATGGGTTGGGATTGACACTTTAAAAGTGGGGATAAAAATTACAAATTATTCTGGCTGCTGCTCTGCTGTTGTTTACTTTAAAATTTTGGAAAACGCCAGAAGATGAGAACCATCGGGTATGAGTTTAGAAAACATGATTCCCTATCTCGTCATCGCTGCCTATTTATTTTTTACTCTTTGGGTAGGAATTATCGCTTCTCGTCAGAAACATTAATCCTACTAGTTGTATCATCTCGATTGTTGTGGGCGAAGCTGCGGTATTAGGCTTTCAATTGGGCATAATTCCCCAGAATTTAACCTTTGGTTTTTTGCCAGTTCTATCGTTACTCTCTCGACTTTCATTATTCTCGTCGGAGCAATAATTATTTCCAAGAGTCGCGTTTAGCACAAGCATTTTGAATTTGGAAAAGACGCAAAATAGGTACCCGATTCCGATTGAGTGCTAGCTTTGATAAGTTGTTTTTATAATTCCCCTGCAAAACTATTGTCAAGATATTCTTTACTTTTTGTAATAATATTGTTATATCTATTTACATAGAAGAGAAGTAAACAAAAAAAACGAGAACGCGCTATGTATACTACTACTGACGAAAGAGGAATTCTTAACAACTTTGCCACTGAACCTAAAATTTACTATGCTGTCTCCCCTTCACCCAAGCAGCAGCGTCGCTATGCATTGCAAGGAGCAGTTGCAGCCCTATTCGTCACAGCTTTAGTTCTGGTTTCTATAGCAGTCAGCTAAAACAGTTATCACCTTATCAGTTACCAGTTATCAGTTAATAGTACTCCCAAGCTTGAGCGATCGAATCCAAAATCGTAACGATAACTAACTGTTGACTACAAAAAACATCTCCCATGGACAAATCAATTTTTCCTATTTGACCTTAGCGTTTTTGCTAAGGTTTTTTGTTGTTTAGAAAACCGAGCGAGACTTCCGTGTTAGAAAAAAGAGAATAGGGAAGACAAGGGAGAGTAAGAGATGGGAAAAAAGTTGTTAACTTGTCCTCCTATCTCCCTATCTCTGAATCACCGCGTCTACACGGCTTGACTTATCAACCTAGGCTTTCAGTTTAGAGTTTCCCACAATGCCTGTACAATTAAATATGATGACGTGGCTCCAGGGTCTTGATGTCCGGCACTCCGTTCTCCTAGATAACTAGCTCGTCCTTTTTTTGCTACTAGAGCAATAGTTTCCTTCATACCTATCTCTGCAGCTTGTACGCTCTTGCTTAAGGCTTCAACGATAGTGCTTCCTTGGGTAATTGCCTCAGCGAAAGCATCCACTGCTGGAGAGAGAGCATCCAACATCGTCTTATCTCCTAAATTTGCCTTGCCTCGCTGTACTACTCCTGTTACTCCTGCTTGCAGTAAATGAGCTAGTTCTGTATCTGTAAGTTCTTCTTTTCCAGTTGCTTCTGTCGAAACTCGCAGGAAAAAAGTCCCGTAAAGAGGACCGCTAGCTCCCCCTACGTTAGATATAAGGGTCATGCTGACTGTTTTGAGAATGCTGCCAATATCTTTGTCTTCTACCTTTGGTAGCTGAGTTAAAACTTTTTGAAAGCCTCGATGAAGATTAATACCGTGATCGGCATCGCCTATAGCAGCATCTAATTCGGTCAAATAATCTTTGTTTTGTTCGATTACACTGGCTATTGCTTGCAACCATTGTACGATCTGTTTTTTAGTAATACTCATTAGAATTTTTGACTTTTGCCTTTTACCTTTTGCCTGGATAACTTCCCCGCAGCAGCACTAGATTCCCCAACGTAGTGCTGGTGTTTTTACTGGCGCATCCCATAATTTAATCAGCTCGTCATTTAGTTTGAGTAGAGTAATAGAGCAGCCTTGCATCTCTAAAGAGGTAATATAGGGACCGATTAGACTGCGAACAATTTGAAGTCCTTTTTGTTCGCAGATTTGAGCCAATTTGCGATAGATAATATAGAGTTCGGATAGGGGGGTTCCGCCCATACTGTTAACAAAAGCAAGAACGCGATCGCCCTTTTTGAAAGGTAGATCGATTATTTCTATCTCCACCCATTCTTCTTTCTCTTCATCCCACTCCCGCAGGGTACGAGTATAAGCCGCATCTTCAATAATTGAGAGAGCTAGCATCTCAGTAATTTCATCTGCCGATCTTAGAGGCATTCTTTTGCGTCCTGGTTCGCCGTGAATGCCAATACCCATTTCTATTTCCTTCTCCCCCAACTCGAACATTAGACTTCCTTTAGCTGGTGGCGTGCAAGAAGTAAGTGCTATTCCCATACTCCGCCCGTTAATATTTACTTGGCGACAAAGATGAGCTAACTGTTTTAGTTCATATCCTCGTTCTGCTGCCGCACCACAGATTTTCTCGGCTAGTACTGTTGTACCCACACCTCTTCTTCCTTGGGTATAAAGGCTATCTTGGACGGCAACATCATCGTCGATGAGGATATTGAGGACTCGCATTCCTTCGGAGAGAGCTAATTCTGCTGCTAACTCAAAGTTCATTACATCGCCGCTATAATTCTTGACAATGTTGAGAATTCCTGCACCGCTGCTGACGACTTTGGCAGCTTCTAACATTTGGTCGGGAGTGGGAGAAGTAAAAATTTCTCCGGGACAAGCAGCATCGAGCATTCCCATCCCAACAAAGCCTCCATGTAATGGTTCGTGTCCGCTTCCGCCACCGGAAATAAGAGCTACTTTATTTGGTACCGGGACATCGGTGCGATAGATAAAATTGGGTTCAAAATGAACTTTAATTAAATCGGAATGAGCAACAGCCATTCCTTCGAGACTTTCGCGGACAAAATCGTCGGGGTGATTGATTAGCTTTTTCATGGTAATTTTTTATATTGCTCGCTGTTAGAGTTAGCGATCGCTAAAATCGTTTTGTCTCAATATAAACAATTGTCCGGTGGTATTAATAATGAAATGTAATGAGTAGCGATCGCCGATCGGGTAAATTAGATATTCGTGTATCGACATTATTTAATTGACTGATGAGCCAATTTCTCGTGACCGTTCCTGCTACAACTGCCAATCTCGGTGCTGGTTTTGACTGTATTGGTGCCGCTTTAACTCTCTACAACGAATTTAAATTTACCCTTCCTGCGGACGCAACATCAAAAATTACGGTTGTAGGAGGGGAAGCAGACAAAGTAACCACCGATAAAAGCAATCTACTGTATTATTCCTTTGCTAAATTTTACGACTATATTCAGCAAACACCACCCAATGTAGAAATAGAAATTAAGTTAGGCGTACCCCTAGCAAGAGGTTTGGGCAGTTCGGCAACAGCAATTGTCGGCGGTTTAGTGGCAGCCAATCAGTTAGCGGGCAATCCTTTAAATCAGTCAGAAATAATCAATTTGGCGATCGCCATAGAGGGACATCCCGATAATGTCGTTCCCGCTTTATTAGGTAACTGTCAGTTATCTGTAGGCGAGGCGGATAATTGGCATATTTGCGAGGTTCCTTGGCATCGGGATATAGTTCCAGTAGTGGCTATTCCCGATTTTGAATTATCAACGGAGGAAGCCCGTTCTGTTTTACCCAAACAGATTAGCCGCAGCAATGCTATCTTTAATATTTCCCGTATGGGATTGCTGATACGTGCTTTGGAGACAAATCACCCAGATTGGCTAAAAGCTGCCCTAGAAGATAAGTTACATCAACCTTACCGTCAAGCTTTAATTCGCGGTTACGAAGAAGTTAAATTAGCTGCGATCGCTGCTGGTGCTTATGGCATGGTTATTAGTGGTGCGGGTCCTACTTTACTGGCTTTAACTAAGCCTACCCAAGCAGAAATTGTTGCTGCCGCGATGCGGGAAACCTGGGCAAAGATAGGAGTAACAGCCCAAGTGCGATCGCTTTACTTAGATACTCGGGGGGCAAAAGTAATTTAGCACGGTTGGCAGATAAATTTGAATGCGATTATCCAATCAAGGCGTGAAGTTTTGCTACTATGCTTAAATACTACTACTGCTGCTAGCCCATAGGAAATAAAGTTATTGAGCCACTTCATCATGGTTTTTAGTAACCAGTGTTAATTAATTAGTTAGTGGTTGTCAGCAATTTAGCTCGCGAGTCGAGGAGATTAGCTCTTTATTCCCTCCACAATACTGGTTCCAAGGTTGTCGTGAGTCGGTTTGATGGATACAATTTTAAAGCCAGCAGCATTATAGAGAGCGTTCCACTGCTCCTCTGTGCGCTCCTTTCCAGGAATGAAAACCATCATGTCGATATCGAGGAACTTGGCTGGAGTACTGCCAGTATTTCCCACTGGTGGTAAAACTGCATCTACACAAATCACGCGTCCGTTCCCTTCCATCCTTGCGTGACAATTTTTCAGCAGCTTGATACAGCTAGTATCATCCCAATCATGGATGATGTGCTTCATGATGTAAACATTTGCAGGTGGCACATCCTCAAACATATCCCCACCTATAAATTTAATTCTGGAGATGGTGTCAGAGTCTTCATTAGCGACGTGCTTTTGGGCGATCGGAATAAGTTCTGGCATGTCCAGAACGATGCCATTCAGGCGATCGTACTTTTTTACTAATTCAATTGCGAGGTGACCGAAGCCGCCACCAATATCTGCTACCTGACTAACATCAGAAAAGTCACATTGCTCCAAGACAGCTTTTAAAGAACTGAGACTGTTAGATTTCATCGCTTCGCCAAAGTCTTCCATTTCCTGTGGATTCGCTTTGCAGTAATCCCAGTATTCCATTCCTAACTGAGCTTTAGCTTGAGGTTGCCCCGTCCGTACTGCATCAAAAAGACCCGTCCAGATCCGCCACCAAGTACCACCAAAGATTTCTGTAAGCTTTTTCAGAGATACGGTCGAATCTGATGTAAGGACATCCGACAATACCGTCGGTCCAAACTTTCCATCGGCATCTTCAGTGAAAATTCCTACGCTGGCACAAGCGCGCAGAACTCGTTGCAAAAATTCAGGATCGGCATTGATACCGTAACGCTGCGTCAGGGCGATCGCTGTCTGAGGACCATGAAGCTTGAGCGCATCGGGAACATTAAGACGAGTAACCGTCGAAATTGTCTGCGAAACCCAAGCACCCATAACCATCTGCATTACAATTTCTTGTGGTGAAGTTGCTTCTTTTTGCATTTTTTGTGTCTATTTTATGCTTACTAGTTTGAAAAAATAAAGATTGGTTTGACAGCAAACTATTAATAGATGGAAAGTTCTGATTCTTCATCCTATTTAGGGTAATATTCTCGAATTTTTCAGTATATTGATTTTTTTTTAGAGTGATATCCAGAATTATTCTGCATATTGTCCTTTATTGGTACTTTATCCAGAATTTTTTTAGATACTATTTCAACGATCTAGGCTGCACTATCCCAGCCTTCACTGTCTCCACCGCCTATTGCTCTTACAACAAAGCAATCGCGCTAGTCTTCGACGCACTTCGTATTCGGTGAGGCACTAGACAATCGCCCGAGCGAGCAAGCAAACATTGTTCACTTAATCAGTCATCTTGCACCATTCTCAACAACCACTTCTGAAATCAATTTTCTGGGCGATCGCAAAAGTCTTCTGAACAAGACTAGATAAGCTTTTAGCCCATTTTAATGGACTTGATTTTTTAGCCCGGAACTTTAGTTCTGGGCGTTGATGCCAGAGGTGTTCGCTCCTGTCATCCTCAAAGACTATGTTTATAAGGCTTACCGCTTACCGATTGACTGTCAACATTTGATTACCACCTTTTTGAAACTCGTAAGCAACAGATTGTATCTGCACGTTAAAACCTTTATTAGATAGCTCTTGAATAACCAACTCAAGATAAGGTGATGGCTTACCATCGAGCTTAAGCAAAGGAAAAATCCGAACCTCTTGGGAAATTCGTAGGAGTTCATAAATTGAAGCAATGTGAAAATCAAGCGATAGCTGTTCCGAATACAGGAAGAGTAAATGAGAACATACGCACAATTCAAATTGACCGTCAGCTAGCTCCAAACTTGGCAAGGATTGGGATAGGTAACGTCCTGCAATTTTACCTGCTTCATAATCCAATAAAAATCTTTCCATTGCAGCCAGACGAGCTTGACCGAGTTCATCGGCATCGTGAAAGTTCTTCCAAATGTAGCGATTTGCATTTTGCTTCACCTGTGAAATGACTGGCTCGTAAGTTTCCCGAACGCGCTGCTCGATCTGCTCTGCGGAGAATTGATAAATTGGATCGATGGACTTAACAGAGTACCCTAGCTCTGTCATCTCGGCATTAAAGCTAGCCGGACCGTCGCCACAACCAAGAATTTGGGCTTTTAAATCTGCTTCAGACAGATTAAACATCAACTTATATTCTTCCAACGTTCTGCCCCAAGGCACGACTTCACTGAGTTTCATTAGCGCTTGCTCTAAGAGGTTAGACTGCTTCAATGTGGATAGAGGGTTCGCACCGTACGGGAAAATTCATTGAGTTAGCAATAAAACAGAAGTGATGAGCTTTCTCGTGCAATTGCTCTGCCTGTTTTCTATTACTGCTAGATGTTACTGTCACAACTGGTTTGAGAACTACCTCAGCAAAGCGTCCTCCTCCATCCTCGGTTTCCAGCATTGTGCCCACCGAGCGATCTAAATAGTCGGTCACAACAATTGATGTCTCAGCGCAGAGATGTAGATACCAGAGCATATGGCAAGCCGACAACGACGCGATTAACAATTCTTCTGGGTTATATTTGCTCTTATCTCCGCGGAAAGCAACGTCAGATGAGCAGAGAATTAGTGGTTTGCCTTCAACAATAATTTCATGCGATCGCTCGTAAGTTCTGTAGCTGGTTGTACCCTGACCATTATTACCAGTCCATAAAACTTGAACTTGATAGTGATGGGTCTTGCGATCTGCTGTCAAAATTAAGCTCCTTGCTCTGATAACAATCTATCATCGAGTCTGCTGGAATAATTATAAATAAGATTAACTCTGTAGACCTAGGAATTACAAGCTGTTTAATTACCGTTAATTAAGCAGACATAAATAATGTTGAAAGCATAACTATACATTTTTTTGTGTCGATCGCAATCCAGATAAGTACCAAAAAATCATTTTTAACCTAATCTTAAAAGCTGCCTAAAAGCACAAAAGGCGCGATGAAATTAATAATTTATAACTCAAGAATATTTGTTTTTCTTAATTAATTTTTGGTAAATTTGCTGAGGCGATCGCTGTTCGGTTAAGACTAAATTAATTATTAAAAGAACTCTTTAATTTATCAACTTTAATACTAAATAAAAGCTTTACAAAAGCTTAATTGTTCATGTATGAAACTCTTGTCAAAGCACTCCGCAGTCTTCCTAGCGACGCTAAGGAAGCAATTGTAAACCATAGTTTTATTGCTCCAGTATTTTTAAAAGCACTAGGTTTTAAACCAGAGGAATGCTTTCCCCAATATCCCACTGGCAAAGGTGCTGATGCAGTTGACTATGCTCTCCGCCATAATACTGATGATGATATATTTTTACATACTAAATCTCATCCTTATATTTTGCTTGAACTAAAAGGTAGAGATAAGGATCTTAGTGAGGGTTCAGCATCATACACATCGACTGTCAAACAGCTTAAAGGTTACTTACTTGCTCCCAATTGTAAAACCGTTCAATGGGGCATTATTACAAATTCAGATTACATCCAATTATTTAAAAAACATGGCAAAGTAATTTATCCAGCTTCCCTTTGTCTCAAAATTACTCCTGATAATGTTGGTGCAATTGTCGAAGATATTAAGCAAAAAATAGAAAATATTTCTAGAGCCTTAACTGTAGCTATTTACAATAATAAAGGAGGGGTCGGCAAAACTACTACAACAGTAAATCTTGCTGCCGTTCTTACACTTCATGGTAGAAAAACTTTAATTGTTGATTTCGATCCCAACCAGCAGGACTTAACTAATTCTCTAGGAATTAAGCCAGCTAAAGAAAGTTTATATTCTTGTTTGGAAGATAAAAATAATCGAGTTAATCTTAACGATTTAATTAATCCTTATATATTTAAGTTCAAAAACTTAAATAAAGAATTTAAATTTGATATTATTACTGCTGATGATAAATTATTTGAAGAAAGAGAGGATAAATTATATCAAATATTTAAGTTACACAGATTTCGTCAAGTACTAAATAATTTTAAAAATAAATATGATTATATTTTGATTGATTCTTGTCCAAATTGGCGTTTTTTTAGTCAAAGTGCGATATATGCATGTGATGTAGTATTAATTCCTGCCAAGCATAATAATATTTTTTCTTTAAAAAATGCAGCCGTAGCAATCAGAAAATTTATACCGGAAATTCAACGGATTAGAAAAGATGGTTCTCCAATTGCCTTGCCTATTTTCTTCAATGGTGAAAAGATTACTGAGGCACAGAGAATTACTGCACATTATGGGATAGATAGCATCATCGAACAAGCAAGGAAAGACAGAGATAATAAGTTTGACTTACTTCCTTACTTTTATCCTCGTTTTACTAATGCAACAAAAGACCGTTATATATTCGACTTACCTAGTTATGCACATATAGCTAATACTGCTTTCGAGCGCATACCTGCTGCTTACAAATATAAGATAGCTTACGATTACTACATAAATTTAGCGAAGGAATATTTTTTGCAATGAGTAACCTCAGTGATATTGGCAACTTAATGCTCCTTTATATAAATGAAATAAAACCAAATGAAGGGACAAATACTCCTAAATTTTTAATTACAGCTACAGCCAAAACCTTAAGCAGTTTAGGCGGTCGTAACTGGGTACCTCTAATTGTCAAAGAAATAGGAGAAGACCGCTATGAAGTTATTGGGAATTCGTTTATTTATGCTGTTGCTGAAGAAGCAGGTTTAGAAAAAGTATGGTGCATTATTGCTGACTCTAGCGAAGAAACTGCTAAGCTAACTAAAGTTCTCTCTAGAGAAGAAACACCCAAAATCAATCTGTCTACAGCCACAAGAGATGAGATTAAAGACGCTCTTCAGTATTTGATTGAAAAACCCAATAGCGTACTTAAAAGTGTCAAGCTCTTAGTAGCTACAAATCGTATTGATGAAGCTCCTCGACAGTATTGGCAAAATTTTGAACCAATTACAAAACTTAAATGTGGTATTACCAAAGGTAAAAAAATAAATGCATTAAAAGAAGTTTTTTACCTTATCCCTCAACCAATGCCAGATGTTATTAAAGATCCGACGATCTTAAATACATTACCCACTGCAGAATTAAAGAAGATGGCAAAAAAAAGAAGTAAAGTCGGATATAGTAAAAAAAAGAAAAACGATCTAGTTGAATTACTGAGTCAATAATCTGAAGAGAATCTAGATTGTTACTCAACTCATTTTTTCTTTTATTAGCAAAAGCGATCGAATCGCTTCAGTAAAAAGGTTGGGTTGCATTTAGCTTAACCCAACATACTATTTTGAATTCAAACCCAAATCAAGCTAGTTAACTAGGATTGCTTCTTGCCATACCGAGAGAAACGCCGACGTTGCTTGCGTCTAGCAATTGCCTTGCGCTTGCGCTTTTCAATAGGGGTTTCAAAATGACGATTTTTTTTAAGGTCAGGGAAAATACCTGCTTTGGATACTTGCCTCTTAAATCGACGTAAAGCCGACTCAATTCCTTCATTTTCTCCGACAGTTACTTGAGCCATTATTTTTCCTCATTGATTTGGACTGTGTTGCTATGTGTTTTTGGCACTTACAGAAAATTCCTAACAATAACGGAAGTATCCCTGCGAGCAAACCTGGCTTACCCGCAAGGTCTTGACTTCCGATATTAACTAGTTAGACTATACGTGTTACTAAAATTAGCTAAGCTTTTTGTAGCACGCCTATTTAAATTAACATGAGGTTAGAAAACCTCTTTAGAGATAGCATTAATTTCTTATTTTAGTAGCTCCAATTATTTCTTCCCCAGTTATTTTTGCGATCGCCACTACGACCACCACCGCCGCCGCCTTTATTTTCACGGGTTCTGGCTTTGTTAACCTTTAATTCTCGGCCCATCCATTCCGCACCATTTAAGGCTTCGATCGCTGCAGATTCTTCGGCTTCTGTAGCCATTTCGACAAACCCAAAACCTCGCATTCTACCTGTTTCCCTGTCTGTAGGTAAGTAAACCCGTTTTACAGTCCCGTATTCTGTGAAAACTTCGTTAAGATCTTCTTGGGTTACGTCGTAAGATAAATTACCAATGTAAATAGACATCCAGCATCTCCTGAATCTAAAAATTTTTTGAGATGTTAGATTCGGAGAAGCATTTGTCCAAACAAAACGAAAACAAAGTCATAAAACCGAATATAAATCTCAATCACGATAATATTAACATACCTTGTTATCTTTACAGGCTATATGTTATAGCTACTTTTGGGCATCCGTACACCACCTTGAAAAAGATTGGTCATCAAGGTTTGGTGACTTATGGCGAATACAGTCCTTCCGGCATCTGCGATGACTTCGTCAATTCAAACAAAGACCTCAATGGTGTCTGACCATCGAGGACTAAAGAAACTTTTTGTCTTTATTTAGCCAATGCTTCTAATTAGCTATTAGCTACCGATACATTCTTGGACGGTTTACTTTTTCCTTTTTTTAATCGGATGTTTTATCCCATGAGGAAAACCAAGATTTTGAATAACTTGATTTTTGCGTTCCTCTTCTAGTTGCTTGAGTTGGGTAAAATCTACCCAATGAATACAGTCAACCGGACAAGTATCGATCGCTTCTTGAACTAACTCTTGGGAATCCCCCTGTTGATTAAACACCCGCGAACGTCCATAGTCTGGTTCTATATAAAAAGTATTAGGAGCAACATGAGCACAGTGTTTGCAGCCAATACAGATAGTTTCATCCACATAGGCAGCCTTTTGGCGCAGTTGACCCCCTAATTCTGGTTCCAAACCAGAACGTTCTGGGCTATCTCGAAAAATTCCCCCTAATTCTGGTTCTAGACCAGATCGTTCAGGGGCTAGTGAAAAATCAGACATTACGCACTCCAGCGTTGGACAACTAGACGAAGTGAGCCATCTTCATTTTTCTGCTGTTCGGCAACTTCAAAGCCTTGTTTGGCTGTTTCATTAACTACAGTATGATATGCATAACGCTGAGTAACTTTTCTAAGGAAACTTTCTACAGTTAATGGCTGTTGCCAATATTGCAGATCGGCTATCAACTCGTATTCGTTACCATTCCAGCTAAAACCAATGTCATAATCGTTGTTTTGCTCTACTACCACATCAGCCGTACGCTTTTGACCTTGATAACCCCTTATTTGTCCGGGACCGGGTTTCCAATCAATTCCTAGATCGTCAAGAGCTTTTTTAAGAGAAGTTAAATTACGGATTTTGGTTTTGATGTTACTAAAATGGGACATATTTCTCCGTACTAATTAGAACTAAATTTTGCCGAACCAGATTTAATTAAATTACCAATCGCTAAAAGTGCTTTGACTAGACACTTTCGCTGATTGGTTTACTTTTTGAGCGTAGTATTGTGAGGTTTTTTCTTGAGAGATTACTACCCCAAGCTGTTCCTCTATCGCTGCAGTCACCTCTTGACAAGATGACCCAACAATGCCTGTGACTGTTTCTTTTACCCTACCATCAGGGTAAATAATAAATTCGAGTGTTTCCATGTTCATGGTTTTTTCCCTAGGTATTTTTTTGCCCTAAGGTTTTCCGCCAGCTATATCTGGGGGATTGCTTTCCTCAGACAAACTCAATACTTTATTTATCTTGACTAATTGCAGTAATATGTCTGAAATTTTATCAAAAATTAATAATGAGTGGTGCTAATACTTTATTATTTTCTAAGTTTTCCTTAGCTTAGGATTTAAGTCAAGAGATAGATTTATTAAAAAAATAATCATTTAACAAAATGATACAAAATCTAGTGGCAAAATTTCACAAAAGGAATATTTCTTTGACATTAGGTCAACTACCCACCGCTAATGGCTAAGAGCAATTTAGCGGGGGCTTGCAAAGAACTAAATGCCAATTAGTTCCAGCAGGACAAAACAGTTGTCTAGCCTGTGCGGAAAACGTAACCTGAGCTAAC
>JADEWQ010000144.1 GCA_015207585.1 Pleurocapsales cyanobacterium LEGE 06147
TGACTTCTTGGGGATGTTGCTCTATATATTTCCAGGTGTAATTACTCATTTATTTTGGCTTGTTTGACCAATTTATGCTTGATTTACTTTTTTAATTTTATTTATAATTGTATTTTGGAGATGTCTTGTGGGCTGGTTTACTACAATCTTTCCTGTCTTGCTAGATATTGGGGAGTCTGCCAGTCTGGGAGATGTTTTAAAAGCAATCAAAGAACAACTCAGAAGTATTCCTAATCGAGGAATTGGCTATGGCATTTTGCGCTATCTCAACGGTGAGGCGGCACCTCTTTGGCAGCATCAGCCTCAAGCTGAGATTAGATTTAATTATTTAGGTCAAATTGACCAGGTATTCCAGGAGTCATCTTTGTTTGTGCTGGCTCAAGAGTCTAAAGGATCAGAACGCAGTCTGCGGGGAAGTCGAAGTTATCTATTAGATATCAACGGGATTGTTGCTGGAGGTCAGCTACGACTCGATTGGACTTACAGCGAGGCAATTCATCAGCGAACTAAGATTGAGAACCTGGCACAGAGTTTTATAGAAGCGTTGCGATTGCTTATTAGCCACTCTCAGTCTCTTGAAGCTAGAGAGTATAGACCTTCTGACTTATCGACAGCCGATTTAAGTCCGGTCAAGATAGACTGCCAAACAGAAACTTTGAGCGCAACTGGTGAGATAACTGTTGAGATTTTAAACGCTGAAGCTATACTGGAGTCTTCAATCCGTCCCGAGACATATTTTAAGCCTACAACTGAACCGTCTCATATCTTTTTGACTGGAGCAACAGGGTTTGTAGGAGCTTTTTTACTCTATGAACTCTTGCAACAGACTAATGCTGATATTTATTGTCTAATACGTTCCCCTAATATTGAGTTAGGAAAGAAAAGGCTAAAAGAACATCTTCAATCTTATTTAATTTGGCAGGAACCTCCTAGCAATAGAATCATCCCAGTTGTAGGAGACTTGTCTCAGCCATTTTTAGGTCTTACGGAGGAGCAATTTCAAGTACTAGCAGATAAAGTTGATGTTATTTACCATAACGGCGCGTCGATTAATCTTGTTTATCCATACTCTGCTCTTAAGGCAACCAATGTGTTAGGAACTCAGGAAATCCTGAGATTAGCTAGTTACCTCAAAGTCAAACCAGTACATTATATTTCTACCCTCAGTGTTTTGTCCTCAAAGGCTCATGCTGAAGTTAAAGAAATGAGAGAATTGCATAGTTTTAATCATCACCAAGTTCCCTCTGGTGGCTATGCTCAAACAAAATGGGTTGCTGAAAAATTAGTAACAATTGCCCACGAGCGAGGTCTTCCTGCTTGTATTTACAGGCTAGGACGTGTATCAGGACACAGCCAAACTGGTGTCTGCAACACCAATGACCGTCTGTACAGGATGATTAAAGGCTTTATCCAACTCAAATGTGCGCCAGATTTAGACGCAATAGTGGACATGACTCCTGTGGACTATGTGAGCAAAAGCATCATTCATCTATCAAGGCGGAAACAATCCCTTGATAAGATCTTTCATCTGTCCAATCCTCACCCAATCCACTCATCACAATTCTTTAAATGGATATGTGAGTTTGGCTATCCCCTTGAGCCAATATCTTATGAACAATTGCAAGCCAAGCTAGTTAGTAGCTCTGAGCTTTCCCCTGATAATCCGTTGTACCCGCTGATTCCTTTCTTGGCTGATATGGGAGCCGATCCCCCCAGGGAGAAAAAATCTTTGGAGGTTTCCTCTAACTCAGAAGCCTTGAATTTCGATTGTCAGAATACAGTCAATGGACTAGCAGGTACCTCAATTGTCTGTCCAGCAATAGATGACAATCTACTTTTTACCTACTTTTCATACCTAATTCGTCGCGGCTATCTAGATGCCCCATAGCCAAATAAGATTTCTTGTTAGTTGACGAAACTGGAAATCAAGTTAAGGAAGAGACAAATATGATTGGGACGATAAACAAATGAAAAACCTAGTGTTTGTCAACCTTGACTAAAGGAAATGGCTGCTTCCCTTAGCTTTTAGCTAAGGGAGTTTCACTGCACAGAATTTTGATGAGTGGTAAACAATTTAATTTACAACAATCCAAACCGTAGGAAAATTACATGGTACCTATTAAGACAGAAGCCAAAGAAAACCAAGTTTCCCATCAGCAGAAGTATCTGAAGAAATTTATTGCACGCTACACTGAGCGTACAAAAACATCAAAACGGCTCACTCAAGCCTATCGCCCAGTTCTGGCCGACAATAGGGCATCAGCAGGTTTTAGCTTACCCTTTAAGGAAATAGTCTATCCAATTATTGCCAAGCGCTCTCAAGGATCCAGAATCTGGGATGTAGATGGGAACGAATATTTAGACATCACCATGGGGCTGGGAGTAAATCTGTTTGGTCACAATCCCTCCTTTATCAAAGAAGCCTTGGAAGAGCAACTTGAGAAAGGCATACAACTGGGTTCACAATCGGAGTTGGTCGGAGAAGTGGCTGAGCTGATTTGTGAGCTGACAGGGATGGAACGGGTAACGTTTAGTAATACAGGCACAGAAGCGGTAATGACAGCGATACGTCTGGCTCGCTCAGCAACAGGTCGAAAAAAAATTGTAATATTTTCAGGTTCTTATCATGGTCACTTCGATGGAACGCTAGTTAAAGCACAAACAGTAGATGGAAATCTAAGTGTAGTGCCAATCTCTCCCGGAGTTCTGCCAAATGTTGCTGATAATATCGTGGTTTTAGACTATGGCAACCCTCAGTCACTAGATGTGATTAAAGCCCAAGGTCAAGAATTGGCAGCTGTTTTGGTTGTACCAGTACAGACCGGACGACCTGACTTACAGCCCAAAAAATTTCTCCAGCAACTGAGGCAAATAACTAAAGAATCAGGCATAGTACTAATTTTTGACGAAATGGTTACTGGCTTCCGTATTCATCCCGGTGGCGCGCAGGCATGGTTTGGCGTAAAAGCAGACATGGCAACCTATGGAAAAATTGTCGGTGGTGGCATGCCAATTGGCATCATAGCTGGCAAAGCTGACTATATGGATGGCATTGACGGCGGTATGTGGACTTATGGAGATACTTCCTATCCCCAAGCGAAAACAACATTTTTTGCAGGCACTTTCTGTCGTCATCCGCTAGCTATGGCAGCTGCACGAGCTGTACTTAAGCATTTAAAAACTCAAGGCCCTGCTCTTCAGGAAAGGTTAAATCAGCGTACTTCGCAATTTGTCCAAACCTTAAATACCTATTTTGAAGCAGAAGGATTTTCTATGAGGATGGCCAACTTTGGCTCATTCTTCGGACCAGCTTCTTCAGGTTTTTTACCTTCAGATACTTTAAGCTTATTTATTTGTCACCTAATCGATAGGGAAGTTCACGTACTACATCGAGGAGGTGTTTACCTATCCACAGCCCATACAGATGAAGATGTTGATTACATAATTCAGGCGATGAAGGATAGTTGCGAGGAATTACGAGAGAGGGGCTTCTTGCCCAGATAAAACACTGGTATTACAGGTTTTGTGTCGTTGCGGGATAACCACCCCTCCTCCTTGTGCGCTGCGCTTCTGAACTAATATGTTGCGAGATTTACATACATCGTTACAATTAATTCAGATAGTCTCGCTCAACTTTTTAAAGCTTATAAACCGACCGCTCGGCGCGGTTTCCTAGTGTCTACGTAATAGTCAGCATCACGAATTTTTTCAGGCTTTAGTTCATAAATTCGGTGAACTTCTTCAAGAGTCGGGGTTTGTGCTTTTAGAGATTCCCATTTTTGCCAAGGAGATTGATTAATCGAGCCATGTTTTCTTCTACGGTTGTAATAATCTTGCCACTGTTGCAGTTGCTGGCCTAATATCAAGTCCGCTTGAATAGTCATGTTATCGATTAGGGAAGGCAGAAGGCAAGAAAAGAATTGAAGAAGCAAAGTTTATTACTACTAATTAAACGGACTTCATATAACCCTCTCCTAAGAAATCGTCTTCACAGGGGGTTGAGTTGGGGACTTTAAAATCAACTAAATCGTAAAACTCTTCATCGGTTCTCTGCAAGCGCTCGACTTTGCCATTGAGATGAGGAGAACGCGGTTTGGTAGGACGATATTTAATCTTCAGTACCATTAAACGACGCTGAACTTTATACGCCATGAATTCTTTGCAGGTGAAAGGGAAAATTCCGCCACGACTTCGCCCTGGAAATCGAGGGTGCTAGCCGCTTACTTGTTCGGATAAAGTCTAATAACTCTCAAGCGGGTACAATCGTCAATCGCCGTGTACTGGTAAAGCTTTGGGGCAATTTTGCAGACATCCATTTGGACTCGCTAAAAAACAGGTATCAAACAATTAGAGAAATTCGTAAACCCTCGACAGTGATCGGGCAATCTGGAACATTACACTCTGTTTTTGCTATCTTACTTGGCTTATTGATTATTAATTTCATCAAAATATCTAGTATTATATTCAAGAATCTGCTAAATTACAAAACAATAACTGGAAATATTAATCCGGTAAAGCTTGTCGATCTTTGTCATGCCGCCCTTGGCACTGTAGACAAGAGTATTTTTTGGTAAGTGATTAGTCAGAACTTATTGATATTATTATTGATATTAATTATTATCAAATTTCTGAGCCATCAATCCCCAAGCATGAGTACTCTACTGAGTCTCGACTAACTGAATAAATTTGGATGTGAGGAAACTCGATTGAAACTACAACAACTAATGTCTGGTATATTGCTCACTAGCTCAGTTTCCGTAATAGTGGCGAATCCCACTAGAGCTGATGTGGTAAAAGTAACAGGTGTGCCACTTAATTCCATAAATACTGGTTTGGAAACCGAAGTTGTTGCCGCTCCTCCAGAATTAGCTATTGACATTAGTACACCTTCGGTCACGGTGGATACTTCTTCTACATTAGAAACTTTAGTTACTGCTGAGGAATTGAGTAAACTATCAAACCTGACACCAAGTTGGCAACAATCGCCAAATCAGTGGCAACAAGCTGGTCAAAGTAGGCTTTTTCCTTCTGGGCAAGATGTGCTGGTGCAGAATAATAATCGAGATCAAATCGTCAAAGTTACAGGCATAAACCTTGAGCGCATCGAGGAAGGCTTACAAATTATCTTAGAAACTGCAACAGGACAAAAATTAGTACCGTTAATTCTGTCGGAGGGAAATAATTTAGTTGTCGATTTCCTCGATGCCACCTTAGCTTTACCTACAGGGAATGAATTTAGAGAAACCAATCCGGTAAAAGGTATTACCGAAGTTAGTGTTACTCAAGTAGATGAGAGTATCATTCGCTTAACAATTACAGGAGAAAATAATGCACCAAATGCTGAAGTAATTCCCTCCGAACAGAATTTGGTCTTAGGGGTGAGACCAGAAGCGACAGCCCAAACCGAAGCAGACGAAGAAATTGAAATTATTGCTACTGGTGAAGGAGAAGAGGATGATTATTTCGTTCCTAACGCCATCACTGGAACAAGGACAGAGACACCTTTGCTGGATATTCCCCAATCGATTCAGGTGATTCCGCAGGAGGTGCTTGAAGACCAGCAAGTAATTCGTTTAGAAGATGCCCTGCGTAACATTAGCGGTGTAACACCCAGTGGGACAAATGGCAATTCGACTACGCTTTTCAATATTCGAGGTTTTAGCGACGCACCTATTCTACGAGACGGCTTCAGGGAATTTGGTACTTATCGAGGGCTGCCAGAGACAGCAGATCTTGAGCGTATTGAAGTTCTCAGAGGTCCAGCATCAATCTTATACGGTGAGGTTCAACCAGGGGGAGTGATTAACCTAGTAAGCAAACAGCCTTTATCAGAACCTTTCTACTCAGGACAACTTCAGGTCGGTAGCCGTAACCTGATTCGACCACAGATCGATCTTTCTGGTCCTCTAACATCAGACGGTAACTTACTCTACCGACTGAATGCATTGTATTTTCAAGATGACGGTTTTAGAGACTTTGATGAAGGCATTGAACGGTTTTTCGTAGCACCTACTGTAAAATGGCAAATTAGCGATCGCACCGACTTGACAGTTCGACTTCGATACACTGACGAAGAGATCCCAGTAGATAACGGTCTAATTGCAGTGGGTGATAGTGTTGCCGATATTCCCTTCGATCGGATTACTGGTGAACCTGATAACATCGGTACAAGAGAATTTATTGATGTGGGGTACGATTTCGAGCATCGTTTTAGCGATAATTGGAAGCTACGTAATGCTTTTCGATATACAGATAGAAATACCCTAAATGTTCTCGCTAATGCTTTTGAGTTTGATGAAGCAACTGGCATTTTGCAACGTTTTTTGGGTCTGCAAGATATAGACACTCAAAATTACTCATTGCAAACGAATTTAGTAGGAGAGTTTGCTACAGGTTCAATCGATCATACCCTTTTATTTGGAGTCGATCTTCAGCGAACTGATGAGAGGGACAACACGAACGCTGATTTTTCTAATCTCCAACCCCTTAATATCTTCGATCCTGTTTACGGATTGGTTCCCGACATCGATGGTGATGACTTGCCGCTTGCCATAAATGAAGATATCCAAACTGATAGGCTAGGTGTCTACCTAGCAAGATCAAATCAACATCCTCGACAACTTAATTTTGCTGGCGGGAGTTCGTTATGAAACTGTAGAACAAAATACAATCAACAATCCGACCGATCTCGATCCAGAATCCTCTGAGACGACTCAAAACGACGATGACTTTACCCCCAGAGTTGGACTGGTTTATCAACCAATTCCCGAACTTTCTCTTTATGGTAGCTACTCTCAATCTTTCACCCCGAATTCTGATACTACTAGTAGTGGCGATCCTTTAGAACCCGAACAAGGTGAAGGGTTTGAGTTTGGAGTTAAGAGCGAAATCCTCGAAGGAAAACTATTTGCATCTTTGGCATACTTTAATATTACTAAGCAAAACGTAGCCACTCCCGACCCCATCGATCCCTTTGCTTCGGTGGCAACTGGGGAACAACAAAGTCAGGGAATTGAATTCGATCTTAGCGGAGAAATTTTACCAGGATGGAATATTATCGCCTCCTATTCCTATATTGATGCCGAAGTTACAGCAGATACAAACCCTGATATTGTTGGCAACAGATTGTTCAACGTTCCCAAACACAGCGCCAGTTTATGGACAACCTATGAAATTCAAACTGGCAATTTGCAAGGTTTAGGCTTTGGGGTTGGGTTTAACTATGTTAGGGAAAGAGAAGGGGATTTAGAGAATAGTTTTGAGGTAGACAGCTATTTTCTCACAAATGCTGCTATTTTTTATCAGCGCAATAACTGGCGATTTGCTCTCAACTTCGAAAACCTGTTCGATATTAACTATATTGAGGCTACTTCCAATCGCAGGTTAACTCAAATTGAGCCGGGCGATCCATTCACTGTCATTGGCTCGATTTCTATAAAATTTTAGTTGAGTGTGAGGGGGAGGAGAGACATGCACAATGGCAACAACTTGCGTAGAGCAGTTGAATTAATGGCTAATAGATTGCAAAGATGGCAGGTAAGTTACGTTCTCAAGCCAGTGTTGTTGGGTATGCTGGCTGTTTTCTTGGCAGTGGCATGCGGTGGCAAAACCGCCAACAACTTGACCAATGACCAAAATCAACCTCTTTCCCATTCAGCTCAAAATCAATGCCAGACTATCGAGCATGACTTTGGTAAAACTGAAGTTTGTCGTCAACCTCAAAAAGTTGCTGTACTCGGTTCAAATATGCTGGAAACTATATTGGCGTTACAGGTGCAGCCAGTCGGTTACGCTGATTACCTTTCATTTCATCGGGCTGATTTTGATCGACCTAGCCGACAAATTCCTTATTTAGGTCGCCGAGTGACCAGCCAACCGATTAATCTAGGTACTTCGGGAGAACCTTCACTTGAGGCATTAACGAGGCTCAAACCCGACTTAATCTTAGGGAATGTTGAGCAGCACAGAGATAAATATGCCTTGCTATCCAAAATTGCGCCTACACTATTATTTAGATGGGCACGTCAGGGAGTTGATTGGCAGCCTAGTTTCCAAGTCATTGCTCGGGCTTTAGGTCGCACCGAGCAAGCACAAAAGGTAATTGAAGTCCATAACCAACAGTTAGCTGTTACCCGTGAAAAACTAGCTCCTGTTGTCGCTGCTCATCCGACTGTTTTAATGTTAGATACTAATGGTCTGAATCAGTATCTTCAGCTATCTGGTAGTGCCAGTCCCTGCGGTCGTCTCATTGATAAGCTAGGATTTCGACTAGTGTCTTTTAATAAACAAAAAATGCAATCGTCTTATCAGAGAGTTTCTCTAGAAAACCTGCCCCAGTTTGAGAGCGACTTAATTGTTGTCGAAGGCTATGACTTCAGCCAACCTGAGCAATTAGCAGATGCCAAAAACATCGAGACTCATCAACTCCAAGGCATCAAACAGGAATGGAGTGAGAATGCGATCGCTCAATCACTGCCAGCCAGCCAAGAAGGACGGGTATACTTCGTCTCCTCATATCTCTGTAACGGTTTGCCAGGTCCAATTGGGGCAGAAATCTTCCTTGATGAACTGCAAAAACAGTTGCTCCCTGAAGATGCCAAGAGTGGAGAGTCGTAAGCACAGATGCGAACTTTCCTAATTATCTGGATTGGTCAACTGGCCTCTCTGCTCGGTTCGGAGATGACCAACTTTGCCATCACCATCTGGGCTTGGGAAGTAACTGGACAGGCGACACCCTTATCCTTAATCGCCTTTTTCACCCAAACCCCTCGCATTATAGCTGCCTTATTTGCTGGAGTATTAGTTGATCGTTGGCCTCGTCAGCGGTTGATGATGGTGGGGGATTTGATGGCAGGTTTCTCAACCATTGCCATACTTTTACTCTTTTTGACCAACCATCTGGCAATTTGGCATCTTTACTTCAGTGCAGCTGTTAATAGCTTTTTTGGTTTTTTGCAAGCTTTAGCTTATTCCGCATCTCTCTCTCTAATTGTAGCCAAGCAGCATTATGCACGAGCTACCGCCCTCAATTCCATTCAGATGTCTGGGTCTTATATCCTAGCCCCTGCCTTAGCTGGAGCGCTTTACGCTTCCATAGGTCTAGTGGGTATTTTAAATATTGATATTGTTACTTTTATAATTGCTATTGCCACTCTTACTCTTGTTCAAATTCCCCAACCTAAGCAGAGCCAAGTTAGTGATCCGACTCTTCAGGGCATTGGGCAGGAGTTAACTTTTGGATTTCGTTATCTATTAGGGAATCCCAGTTTATTAGGGATTCTCATTTTTTTACTAATCAACAATTTAATTGATAGTATTAATTTTGCGATTCTGCCAGCCATGATTTTAGCCCGCAGTGGCAATGACTCAACCGTCTGGGGCAGAATCCTCACTACTTTTGGTATTGGGGGTGTACTTGGTGCAGCAACAATTAGTATTTTGGGAGGACCAAAGCGTCGTATCCACGGATTATTGCTAGGTAGTGCCATCTGGAAAGTTGGTTTAATTACGGTATCTATGGCCCAGACAATGTGGCTGAAGATGGCTTCCGCGTTGGGTAGCGGTTTTATTTCCCCCTTTCCCAACAGTTCTAATCAAGCTATTTGGATGTCGAAAGTAAAACCAGATATTCAAGGACGAGTTTTTGCCGCTCGCGACTTAATCACTCAAATTGCTATGCCTTTAGGGGCAGCGATCGCCGGGCCATTAGCTGATCATTTCTTTGAGAGGGCTATGAGAACTGGTGGAAGTTTAGCCGAACTCTTTGGTGGTTTGTTCGGTAACGAAATTGGTTCTGGTATGGCACTGATGATTACTCTCTTTGCTGGTTGCGGCTTATTAATCGGACTAGCTGGATATGCCTTTCCAGTACTACGGGAGGTAGAGGATATCGTACCAGACCATGAGAGAGCAACCTGAACCCACAATAACTGCAAACAGCTTGCAAACAAGAGTTCCAACCCACAATTTGAGTTTATTGATAATTGATAATAGTCTCTCATCTTTGGGGAGACTACTTTACTCGATTCATTATTCTGCTTGCTTTCCACCCTATTTGTCGCCCCCACAGTAAATCTTAAAAAAACTCCCTTGCAAAATTTATAAGACTTGGTGTACTGTAATTATTGTGTCAATTGAAAATAGATAGCAATAAGTATTTTTCTACCCCTAGCGATCGCTCGATGCTACTTGCAAACCGCCCCTACTGACTCCTGATTCAAGCCGACCGTACGAGACGGAAATTCACTAGTAACCGCTCACTCCTCAGCCACTTAGGGGTTGTACAAAAATAGGGTCGCTGTATTGCTAAAAGCGAGGTATACCAAATGGCAACTATGGGAAAATATTGCAAAGCTTATCCAATCAAACGCTTGCGCGAGTTTAGTCAGTGGACAGAGCGCAGTGAAAATACCCGCAAAGAAAAACAAGAAATTGATGGCACAGAGGTTGAAGTCAATCGGCAACTAACCGAGAACGACTTCCTTTACCTCCAAGAAAACTACGTCGTTACTGACGGCATCTTCCTAGACGAACATATCATCTTTGATAGGGTCACTCCTGAATGGAAAACTTTTGTCACACAGTCCTAGGCTTCGAGATTCCAGACTATGCCTCAAAAAACCTCAGTGAGTCATAGGACTTACCCATTGCCCCCTAAATCTCCCACTGCAACAGAAGCTAACTCTGATGCTGTATTTAATTCGCAATTCGCAATTAATAACTACGTTCCATTCAGACTGCGGAGCAACACTGCCAATTGTTATTGGGCAGAGGGCAGAAGCCCGATAACATTTTAGTCAGCGGACTTGATACAACTATGTTAACTTATCCCTTTGGTCTAAATCCTCCCATATCTATAAGTGGAGAACAGTTAAGAGTAACAAGTAACGGAAATTTACTCGTTACTCTATATTTACCTTCTGCCTTCTGCCTTCTGCCTTCTGCCTTATTTAATAGCTAATAGCTTCTAGATAAAACTCCTTTGAAAGAAATCTATCATGAACGAACTCGTCCAACGCTTATCTGAAGGGGATCATCCCGTCGAAGCTAGCCTACGGCCAGACAAAACCGCCACTGCCCTAAAAGAACGAATTGACTTGGGATACGTTCACATCAAATTTACCGGAACCCGCGGCGGTACGGAATTGAGCGTTCAGCTCGATCGCGACGCCTGCGACCTCACTCGAGCTGATTTCGACCATCAGAGCGGCAGCGTTCACCTGGTGGGCGAACTGGTTCTCAACTACGTCAAAGTCCGATGCGTGGCCGACATCGATCTAGCCACTCTAGAAGGTAAAGGTCATCTCGAACCCCTTGCCGAGCTATCCCCAGCTGATATCAAGTCCGCTTGAATAGTTATCAATAAGGTTGACACGGGGACGGGGAGATAGGGAATTAGGGAATTAGGGAGATAAAAAAAAACTCTCCCCAAGTCCCCATATCCCCAATTCCCGAAGAGGAAGGGGGAGACGCGGAGATTTTTTTACGACCACGGGTTAACGGACTTCATATGACACCCTGGCAAGATAGCTTTTTACAACTTTCGATCCATATCACTAATTGGAGAAATAATCGTGACTCAAGAGGAACGCCAAGACACTACCATATATAAAGTTGTCGTCAATCACGAAGAGCAGTATTCCCTCTGGCCCGCCCACCGCGGAAATCCTCTCGGTTGGCGTGATGCTGGCAAAACTGGTCTCAAGCCCGAATGTTTGGAATACATCAAAGAAGTTTGGACTGATATGCGACCCTTGAGCCTTCGCAAGAAAATGGAAGAGACGACCAGTAAATAAGCTTAATCCCGTCCCACTTCGGGAATTAGGGACTTGGGGATTTTGGGACTTGGGGAGAGTTTTTCCCTACTTCCCTAAGCCCCTAATACCAAATCCGGATTGCTTACCCCCTTTATCTGAGACAGACGCCGAGACAAATTGCCAAATTGATCCCCCTAAATCCCCCTTGCTAAGGGTAGGGCTGTTTCATTTTCGTTAAATCCAAAAAAATAGGGAGTTAGGGGGATGGGGAAATGGAAAATACTTTTCTTATTTAATACTTTTGGGTTTAAGACCCCCGCCAAACTCTGTTTTGGCGGTCTTCATACTAATATGAATTAGCTAAATGTTTGCTACAGATAGAGTAGACTTTTTTAAGTAACGAGTAACGAGTAAAAATAAACCTATTATCTAAAACCAACTGCGGCTATTTGTAGCATTCTTTTTTCTATTTCATATAAGTTGCGTTCCAATATGTCATTCTGACGCAAGGAAGAATCTAGACAGAACCCATGACGATCGCCTCTTCCAATCCCTGGATTACCTGTCCTAACCCCAACCCCCACGCCAGCCTACGCCTGTTCTGTTTTCCCTACGCCGGAGGAGGCGCCCTCAGCTTTCGCGGTTGGAGTGCCCAGCTCCCCCTTACGGTTGAGGTCTGCCCCATTGAGCTACCCGGTCGGGGGATGCGGCTTAGGGAAGCCCCTTTCACACAGTTAGTTCCCCTGGTGGAGGCGATCGCTGAATCGCTGCTTCCCTATCTCGATAAACCCTTCGCCTTCTTTGGCCACAGCATGGGGGCCCTAGTTAGTTTTGAAGTGGCTCGTTACCTCTGTTGGGTCTGTGCTGACAGCCCTGCTTACTTGTTTGTCTCGGGTCGCCGGGCTCCCCAATTACCCGATCCAGATCCCCCCATTCATGCCCTGCCCGAGGCGGAATTTATAGAAGAGTTGCGTCGCTTAAATGGGACGCCGGAGACGGTGCTAGCCAATGATGAATTAATGCAATTACTGTTACCGGTTCTCAGAGCAGACTTTGCGGTTCTCGAAACCTATACGTATCAACCAGAACCACCTTTGAGTTGCCCGCTCGCTGCCCTTGGTGGCTTGCAAGACCCAGACGTAAGTGGTGAAATGTTGAAAGCTTGGCAGGAACAGACCAGCACTGATTTTTCACTACAAATGTTCCCCGGCGATCACTTTTTCTTACATACAGCTCAACCACTTTTGTGGCAATTCCTCAATCAGACCCTGAGCCGGATAACAAACCGGATGTCTTCTTCCTGAAATACCTACATCGCAATGTCAGCGGCAGTAAAAAACGGCGTTGCTGAATCAGGGTCAGGACTTACGCAGTTGGGAAAAGAGTTAACCAAGGATCAGTAAGATAGGAACGCACCGCCTCACGCACGATGCTAGTTTTGGCTTCATACCAACTGATGCCCGTGTTGAACCAGTGAATTTCCAAGCGCAAAAAGGCGCGAATTGCTAAACCGATGTGGTTGCGCGCTCCCGCGGGAGGAACGAACCTGTGCCCGTTCAACACCACAACACTGCTTAAGACCTCGATGATCTTCTTCAATCCCCCACTCAAACTCGGCATACTGGAGCCTCTCGAGAGCATTCATCTGCAAGTCATTAGTAGCCCAGTAATCAATGTCGCCGTTTGGGGCAACTATCTTGAATACTTTGATGAAGCCATAGCCCTTGAGATGAACCACCGTTCCTGTTTCGCTTAGCTCCACTTCGTCTACGGGACGATTGCCAGTGCGGTCAGGATTCACCAGGCGATTACGTTTGAGTCGCGTCAGCCATACCCAGCCATAACTCCGAATCAGTTTGAGGTTATCTAGAGCACTAAACCAACTATCAAAAGCCACACAGCGCGGCACAAAGCCTCGCTCTTTTGCCGTTTGCAGCATCGCTCGGAAGTGGTCATTTTTGGTGGCACCATCGATCGCTTTCTCGTAAAGACGGTAGTCGCAGGGGACGTGTTTGTCCCCATCCGTCCACAGCAAGGTGGTGAGATTGATGCCCTTGACCACTCGACCGTGCTTACAAAACAGTCTCCAAGGAACAGTCACCAGTCATCAGTTAAAACACAAACTTTAGTTCTGGGTTTAAAGCCCAGTAAAAAAAACAATGTTTTTAAGCTACGCAGTACGAAAACAACAACATCCTTGTTTCAATCTCACGTTTTTAAACGTGAGTACACTGGTGACTGATTACTGGTGACTGGTGACTGATGAATAATTCTTTGGCTTCGTGCCACAACTCCTCAGCATTTGGTTCTAGACGATGTAGCCAGCGAGTAATCGCATCATGAGCATATTTAGCTCTCAATTGTTTTTTCTGTTGTTCTAACTTGTTGTCCTCTGTGTCTTGATTTTCAGCCACTATGGTAGTAACTGCGACTAGCTCCGTCGCACCAGAGGCGATCACATCTTGTTGAGCAATTACATGGTTCTGACTGAACTGATAGCTGGTTTCTTTTGCCAATAATAATTCTAAGCTAGTCCAGGAATAATCCCTGCCCAGTTGCCGTCCCTGGAAGGCTACGCCATCTAGCCCATAGGAAATTCCTTCAATTTTCCCCTCTTTTGACTTCCTCAAGCGAACGCTGACTCCTCTAGCTGTCAATCGACCAATAAATTGATCAAGGGAAGGACTATCTTGTAGTGACTGTTGGATAAGTGTTTGAAGTTGGCTTCTCTTGTTGACTTCTCCTGTTCTTCTCTGGCGGCGTATCTCTCCGGTTGTAGGAGATCGCTTGTTCTTTTTCCAACTGCATGGTGTCTGAGAAAGCCCAAATTGCTGCTCTAGGAGCATTACTAACTTTTCCGAACGCCTGTAGTTCCACGAATCGCTGACAACAGAGCCATCAGTAATCCTAATGCGGCTGGCGATGATGTGAATGTGGTCGTGTTCTCTATCAGTGTGGCGGTAAATGGCGTATTGGTTTCCATTAAATTCCATGCCATTCAAGTAAGCACGGGCAATTTTCATCCACACTCGCTCGGATAGCTTTTCTGATGGGGAGACGGAAAGACTGACGTGATAGACACATTTGCTAACTCGCTTTCTCAAGTCTGAGGACATTCGGAATTCCTCGGTGAGGCTTTCTGGGTCTTTTCCCGTCATGTTTGAGCCGATTAACCTAGCTCCTGATTTATTGTGAACGTAATTCAAGACTTTTTGAAAATCTGAGCCTTGAACCTGTTTGGCAATCATGGGATTTCACTGGTCGTGTTGAGGGGTAAGGAGTCTATGCCAATTAATTTTCTCCTGATCTGATTAAGCAGTTCTTGAATCTCATTCAAAGCATCAGAACGTGGCTGAATCATTTGAAGGCGTTCTGAGACTTTTCCCAGTTCAAAATACAGATTTCGATTGACTTGAGGGACAAATTTTCGCCGAGATAGACCGGTTGTTCCAAGAGCAACAGTTCTGACCAATTCACTTAAGGTTTGTTGTCGAGTTACTGCTAGCTTTTTGAGGTGTTCCTTCTCTTGGGTTGAGAAGCGAACTGATAAGAAGTGATTTCTTTTCAGTTTTCTCATCAAAATCTTGATCTCTTCACATGACTAACGAGGATTCCTTTCACCTTTAGTTTTAGGAATTCGACCCCAAGAAGGCTGTGAGGTCTATCGGATTGCCAAGGGAACGTTAGCTCCTGATCCCAGATTGGCAACTTTGACCAGTCGTGTAGTCCGACAAGGAGACAAGATTAAAATGAGTTACGATCTCATCCTTCCCACTAGCTCCTTCAAAGGGCGAAAAGGAACAGAAGCCATCCAACCGGGCG
>JADEWQ010000002.1 GCA_015207585.1 Pleurocapsales cyanobacterium LEGE 06147
TAGGCGATGCTGACCATAACGGTGCAAAAAATATTGCTAACCTTGCTGGGATGGTTGTAAACTCGTTGCCTTAGTTCGACTATGTTTTGTTCTCTACAAGATGTAGTTAGGGCTAAAGCCCATTCCTAATTAACGAACCACAGGCGAGTTAATAGGTAGTGGGTAGTTTACTGAGAACCAGATAATGGTATCGATACGCAGTTCAACCAATTTTGCAGATCGGTTTCCGTCTCTGTCTATGGCGATCGCAATTGCAACAGCGATTTAAAGAAAACAAACCGATAAGCATGTGTCAAAAATACCTATCTTGGTTTAAGATTTAACAGCAAGACCCAATAAATACTCCCGACCGAGCAACATCAAAATCTAATAAAGGTTATGGAACAGTGGTTTAATTTACTGATTCAAGTCGCCAAACCGGTCTTGACTACTTTAGCTTATACGGGAACAAATGTATTTTTAAATACATTTCACAAGGAAATAAGAGAGCAACAGCTCGAGCAAACAAAACTTGTCTTTAATGCTCTGGGTGTTAGAGAAAACAAGATTGGAAAAATTAATCGAGTAATTAAAGATATAACCTCAACAATCGAGTTAGACTACCGGGAACAACTCCAACAATTACCACAAAAAAAAATAGAGCGATCCCGCTTCGCGGGTGCTGCCGCACCGCAGCTGTTACTGTCCCAAGATGAATTACTCTTACAACTTGCGCAAAAGGCACGAGAAACAACTTTAAAGTTACCTGAAATAAATAAAAGTTTAGACTATTGGCCATTAAGATTACTGCCCCATCAATTACTTTGTTCTAGCCCAGGTAACGATCCGGCTCCTCTCAAAATTATTATTGCATCTCCTCAAAAAATTGGCAAAGAATTTAAATCGATAGGCATAGAAAGTTCAGAAATAGAACAAATATTATCCCAAAATTTACGAGAATTTTTAAGTCATAATTATTCCTTGCACAGTAAAATAAAACCCACAGAATTTTTGGGAGGAGCTTGGAATAGTCAAAATTTTTATGGAGAAGCTAGCATCAGAATTTTATTTGATGTTTTGCAAACCAAACCCACTTTAATTTTAGAAACAGAAATAGAAAGTAATTTTATTATTTTTCGTTTAGCTTATTGGGGTACTTTTCAACGAAAATATTGCTATGAAACAATTTTTAAATTGCCTTATAAAAACCTAATCGAAGAATCGATAAAAGCTCGCGCTTTAAGATGGAAAGTTATACACAGTAAGCTTTTAGCTCTAGGAAAATCCACTGAAGAAATCGAGAGACTGGGGGGTGATAATACAATTAATCTTGCTCTTGTTGAAGAGGTAGAAAAGTTACAAGAAGCCGGAATTGATACTCAAGAACTTATATTTCCTTATCAAGTAAATAGACAAGATTTCGAGTATATTTGTCAATTTTTAAGTATCTGTCAGTGTCTTGTTGCTGGTTGGATTACTGATATTCATTATTTGCTCGACAATGATATTTCTCCCCATTTACCGCAATGGTTACCAAAGTTAGGAAGTACTATTGCCGCGCCAGAACTGTTAGAAGCCATCACTCGCGCTACTGTTTCTCTCTATCAAGAAGTCGTTAAGACATTAACTGACCAACGACCTCAAAGAATTCCTATACTCACTTTAAAATTAGCTCAAAGTTTAATCGAGTTACCAGACCGCTCTTTAGTCAAAAAGCAAATCGAGTATTCTTTTGAGATTTGGCTCCAACAGCGTCAATTACCATCACTTAAAGAGATAGAGAAGCTAGATATCATAGATACTATTCAAGACACTTTCACTACAGAAGATTGGCAATATCTTATCGATCTCAAATCTTGCTTGTCAGCTTTGAATGCCGAGTTATCTATGGCATCTCTACAAAAACTGGTAGATTCTTTGAGTGGAAGAATGCCAGCCGCAAAAGTTACTTGTCCGCCTACTGGAGCACATTTTAGTCTCGACTATACCGTTACAGAAATTGCAGGCAAAATTTTTTCCCTCTCTATTAATAGCGATAGTTATCAATTGGTCAGTGAAAGCGAACAGAGCATTCTGGCTTTGTGGCATCTCAAGCGCAGGAAAGTACAATTATCCCCTACCCATCAGCTTAAGGGTCATGCAGGGAAGATTGCGATTGTAACCCTCTGTCCTAGCGGAAAGATACTTGCTAGCAGCGATACGACTGCCAAGAGAAGCGAGATTAAGATTTGGAATTTACAAACAGGAAAACTAGAGCGATCGCTATTTGGTCACAAACAAGTAATCCATTCGCTGGTTATCTACAGTGCAGGCGATCGCCCTATTCTTGCTAGCGGCAGTCATAAAATTAAACTGTGGGACTTGACAACGGGAGAGTCATGGTTAACTCTTTTTGGACATAAAGAATGGGTTTATTCTCTGGCAATTAGTCCTGATGGTCAAACTCTAGTTAGTGGCAGTCAGGATAAGTCAGTGAGAATATGGAGCTTGCAAACTGGCGAGTTGTTGCGGACTTTAGTAGGACATCAGGGAGCCGTTAGAATAGTGGCGATCGCCCCTGATGGAAATACCATCGCTAGCGGCAGCGATGACGGCACGGTCAAACTTTGGGAGCTCAAAACTGGAAAATTGCGACGCACTCTAGCTAAGCATTCAAGCGGAGTTTCCACTTTGGCGATCGCTCCCGACGCTCAATACCTTTTTAGTGGTAGTCAGGACGGGAAGATTAATGTTTGGTATCTTCCCACCGGAGAACTTTTGCAAACTCTCCTCGGTCATCAACAAAGCGTTCGCGCTCTTGCCGTTCACCCCAACGGCAGTATCTTAGCTAGTGGTAGCCAAGACAAGACCATTAAGTTTTGGCGCATTCTCTAAACTTAACTAGATCGCTCTTGTGATAAAGACTCCCCTGACTGATTGAGTTTTATAAAACTATCAAAGGAATACCATGCCAAAACATACCAAGGAATAGCTTCAAACTGTAACCCCTTGAGCCATAATTGCCGCAAGGCTAACATGGCAAAGCAAAAAGGCATGATAAATCGCAGATCGATCGCACCTTGGGTTATTTTTTTAACCCGTTGGTTGAGGTCTGTTGTCGCTTTTGTTATTCCTGCTGCTGCAGAAGAATTGCCATTGAGTTGTATCGGTATGTCTTCTATTTCAACCAAAATGATGCCCAAATCCTTTAAAATCGCGCGAATCTCTTCGCCAGATAAGAGTTCCCGTCCGTGATGTACGGTAATGCTGCCGCTGGTAATATTAGCTTTCACGCGATAAACTTCCACTTTTTTTTTCAAAGCATCCGCAATCGGCTCCAGCTTATGCTTTTGACGATAGGAATGGTCAACTCGCAAGCGAATTCGTCCGGGGGTTTGACTGACAACCCGAGCGTAAACTGGAGAAGCGTCTTGGTTTTGAACGGTTTGAGCAAGCCGTGCTGTTTTGTTATTATTGGCGATCGCCATTGCCGAAAACCTGTAAGAAAAACGACTAGATTGCAATTGTAGGTAAGAAAAATTAGCTTTCTACCGAAGTTTCTCCTGGTTCGATACTTACTCGACCATTATCTTCTGCTAATTCAGCTTTTACTTCGGCAATCATATCTTCTATTGCTTCCCCTGCTTCGGCAAAGGTGCTTCTACTTTTTTCATAAGCAACAATTCCCCCTTTAAGGACAGCTTTCGCAACGGGTTTACCTACTTTAGCCACAGCAGGAATAAGCAGAGGAGTCAGTACAATTGCACCTACCCCTGCTGCAACTCCAGGAATTCCTAAATCTTCAAAAAAATCTCCAACTTTGAGTGCCATTTTTAACCTCCTTGTACTTTGATAAGAGTAAGCAACGTCTGTTTATTGTATACCCTTATTTTTTTTAAGTTATTAGCTTTGCCCAACTATCTATCTAATGATTGACATTTCTCAACTTTCTGTCTATTTTATTTTTATCTTCTCTTTAATCATCGATCTAAAAAATTAAATTTAATCCATATCAGCTTAAATTTAGGCAGTTTGCACTGGCAGCTTGCCTATCAATTTCAGCATCATCGACAGCATAGAGGATTTAAAGTTAGACCAATAACTTTCATTCTCCATTATCATTTCTTTAATTGAATCTGCGGCTTCTTCTGTCTCTAATTTGGCAGTCTCGTCTGCTTCTGAAGTCACGATACCTTCAGGTTCTGCCCCGTGTTCCTTCTGTGGGCTATTACTCCTAGAAGTGATATCGGCTTTTCGGGGCTTCCTCTTTGAAGGGTGACGTTTGTGAGACTTTAAAGGGTTTTCTTGACCGGAAGAAGACTCTTCATCTTCTTGCCTTGGTGTTATTCGCTTTTCTCCGTCGAGGGGATTGGAATTTTCAGATTCATCAGCAGCATTTAATTTTGGCTTTTCCAATACTGCTGGTGTAGATGTAGACTGGGAAGATGCTGCCGGCACTAGTTGCTCCCAAATTTCGCGAATAACGCCCGTTGCCACTAAATAAGTAACGAGAGATTTCCAGCCAGTTACTCCTATTCCTCTGACGATCGCCAGTCCTAAAAGCGGAGGAACTAAGGACAACAATCGCTCATAAGTCTGAGACTGAGATGAAGATAAAGATGAATCAGTCGAGGTAGTTGCTTTTGTTGGGGAAGGTAGAGCAATACCCCAGGGTTGCAACAATTGTGTCAGTTGCCCTGGGGAGAAATTATTGGGATCGAATTCAACTAGTAAACTGCCGGTTGTTTTATTGGTCGTAACTTTACGAATCCCCGCTCGTTCTCGTAAATCTTGCCCTATTGTCGGTAAAAGTTCGCGAGCGCGATCGCTATTGCAACGCAACCGAACTCGACCCCCAATTGCATGAACGATTTTCATCTCTTCAGGTGCTAGAGATGCCGTGCTGTTTTTCATTGGCGTTACTTAAATGCTTACGGCAAATAATAGTTAAATAATAACGCTAAACTTTTTAGCAAAGACTTTTTTTATCTAGAGACCGATAAAAGCGAGTAAAAAAATAAAAATCAGCAACCAAACCAGATAAGGTTACTGAATGGGAACCGCTATTTGACAATATTTGGATTATCCCTTCTTTTTTTATTCTTCGCGATCGCTTTTATTGGGAGAAGAATTAAAAATAGAATCTAGTTGTTCGCGGGCATCTTCTACAGAGACAGAACGCATTACCAACAGTGGCTCATTTATGACCCTACCTTGCTCGTCTAGTAATTCTGGATGAATTTCCCTTGGCGAGCGAGAATTGCTTCTTACTTGTGAACGATTATTTGACTGAGAAGATTGGTTAGCAGAAGGATAAACTCTTTGCGTTTCTGCACTCAATGTAATTAAACTGCGGATTAAATTACTAATAGCTATAAAAGCAATGGTTGTAAAAGCAAGAATGTAAACGAGATGTAACATAAAATTTTCCTCCCTCTTATAGATGATGGCTGTATCTTGTCCGGACAAACGGGGTTTTAAAGTTAATTTTAAAAAGTGTTCTTGTTATTTAATTCTCGCCATCTTCTTGCTACATCCCCACATTCGGCAACTAACTGATGCCAGGGAACGAGCAGGCGAGATTCTATACCAGCTTCTCCGTTCATTGCTTTGAACAACATTTGAGCTGTTTTTACTTCCTGTTGACTTTTCTTAACTCTCTCGAGTAACTCTGCTTGCTCTTGAGCAGAGAAAAAAGATAGTTTTTCTGATTCTAATAAAGAACGGGATCGCGCAAACCAATATTGAAAATCTTTCAAAAGTGGCTCTAAAACTGTTTTTAGTAGTTCTTTCTCCGTCGGTTGTTTGGGTGACATGAACTTTTAATAGTTTGCTATCTTACTACATATATTAGCGTTTTTTACATTACTTAATAATATCTAATTCTTTTTTAATTTTTGCCAGAGAATACAAAGATTAGGCAACCCCAGTATCATAGAAAAAGTAACGATCGACGAGCGGGAGTTTGTAAGCCCCGTCAGCAGTAAAATTAAACGAGTTAACTGGGATGGTTAAACAGCCAATGCCAACCGCAACAGAACGAGTAGGAATTAGACTACCCCGTACTAGTGAATCAGAAAACCTCAAGAAAATTCGTCACACAACGTCTCACATAATGGCAATGGCGGTGCAGAAGCTGTTTCCCAAAGCACGGGTAACCATTGGTCCCTGGACGGAGAACGGCTTTTATTACGATTTTGATAATCCCGAACCATTTACGGAAAAAGATTTAAAGGCAATCAAAAAAGAGATGATTAAAATCATCAATCGTAAATTGCCAGTGATTCGGGAACAAGTCAGTCGCGAAGAAGCCAAACGGCGCATTGAGGAATTAGGCGAAACTTACAAGTTGGAGATTCTTGAAGAGATAGAAGACCCCATCACCATCTATCATTTAGGAGAACAGTGGTGGGACTTGTGTGCCGGTCCCCACGTGGAAAATACAGGAGAGATTGACCCCAAAGCATTCGATCTAGAAAGCGTGGCTGGTGCATATTGGCGCGGCGACGAAAATAACCCTCAACTGCAACGTATATACGGTACTGCTTGGGAAACACCAGAACAGTTAGCAGAGTATAAACGCCGCAAGGAAGAAGCTTTAAGGCGCGATCACCGCAAATTAGGGAAAGAATTGGGTCTATTTATCTTTTCAGATTCCGTAGGACCCGGTTTACCATTGTGGACTCCTAAAGGAACGCTCGTGCGATCGCAACTAGAAGATTTCCTCAAACAAGAGCAACTCAAGCGAGGTTATTTACCTGTAGTTACTCCTCACATCGCCAGGGTAGATTTATTTAAAATTTCAGGACACTGGCAAAATTATCAAGAGGATATGTTCCCAATGATGGCAGAGGACGAGCAAGCGGCAGAACTAGAACAGGGATTTGTCCTCAAGCCAATGAATTGTCCCTTTCACATTCAAATCTACAAGAGTGAGTTACGCTCTTATCGAGACTTACCGATGCGCTTAGCCGAGTTTGGTACTGTCTACCGCTACGAACAATCAGGAGAATTAGGAGGTTTAACCAGAGTACGCGGTTTTACTGTCGATGACTCCCATTTATTTGTTACTCCCGAACAACTAGAGGAGGAATTTCACAGTGTCGTCGATTTAATTCTTTCTGTATTTAAGAGTCTTCAATTAACTAACTTCAAAGCTCGTCTGAGTTTCCGCGATCCGGAGTCGGATAAATATATCGGTTCTGATGAAGTTTGGGACAAAGCACAGAATGCGATTCGTCACGCCGTGCAAACTATAGGCATGGATTATTTTGAAGCTCCAGGAGAAGCCGCTTTCTATGGTCCTAAACTAGATTTTATTTTTGAAGATGTCTTAGAACGAGAATGGCAATTAGGAACAGTCCAGGTAGACTATAATTTACCGGAACGTTTTGATTTAGTCTATACTGCCGAAGATGGTTCCCGTCAGCGTCCGGTGATGATTCACCGCGCTCCTTTTGGCTCGTTAGAACGTTTAATCGGCATTTTAATCGAGCAATACGCTGGAGACTTTCCTTTGTGGTTGGCTCCCATTCAAGTACGTTTGCTGCCTGTTAGTGATGCTCAGTTAGACTTTGTTAAAGAATTAGCGGCAAAAATGCGCTCGCTCGGAATTCGTGCCGAAGCAGATACTAGCAGAGAACGTCTGGGTAAGATGATTCGCAATGGAGAGAAGCAAAAAATCCCTGTAATGGCAGTAGTAGGGGCAAAAGAACTAGAAGAAAATACTCTAAGCATCCGTACTCGTGCTGGGGGAGAATTGGGAGCGATACCTGTAGCAGAAGTAATCGACAAGCTCAGAGATGCGATCGCTTCCCACAGCGATTTTTAAAAACTTTCGATCCCCAGATATCTTTAATATTAAAAATCTAAGTTTAATATTAAAAATCTAAGGGAAAAGGGATTTCTTATCCCCTTTCCCTATTTCTTTTTTTCATTTCCCTTTTTGCGCGATCGGTAGCATTCACAAACAACTTTTTTTGCTAAACCAGTTTTTTGAATTAAACTAAATTAATTTGATACTAATTAACTGAATCAAGCTTTCTGGAGAAAAACTTTGACCAATCTAATGTGAGTATTCTAGGTAAAACAAGGCAAAACCCAGCATTAAATAAAATCATGCCATATAGAGTAAAATCATTAATTTCCATAGATAAACACCTCTTAAATCACTGTTTTAACTAAGTTAGCTATTTCTTCTATTTTTTATTTTGAAAAAAAATCTAGAAAAAATATACTATTTAGTATTTAAATTTCTTGTTTTAATAATAATTTTACCTTATCTTCTACTTCGAACCAAAAAATCAGTAGTTTAGGTTTATGCGATAAGAAAATTCTTTTTGCTGTAAAATAAAAGGCAAGTTCGCTTAGGTTAATTACTTTTTGGTACGAGTAAATTAGCAATAAACTTTAATGAAATCGAATATAAATCTTATCTAGTTTTTTGGGATAATATTGGCTAAATTCGCCTCAATTGTCGATTACAGTCGAATTTGCTCAATAATTCCTCGGTTTGAGTCGGCTGTCGTTTTTATTTGCCATTCAAGACTATTTTTGGGCAAAGGTTGACACCCTTAACCATTGCTGATGATAATAATAGTTTGTGTAAACTTTAGCTTTTAATAAAACCCTTGGCTAACGTTATTGTTATCGGAGCCCAATGGGGTGACGAAGGAAAAGGAAAAATTACTGATTTACTGAGTCGCTCGGCAGATGTAGTAGTACGCTCCCAGGGAGGGGTTAATGCTGGTCATACTGTCGTCGTTCAGGGACAAACGTTTAAACTGCACTTGATTCCCTCTGGGATTCTGTATCCCAATACTGATTGTATTATTGGCTCGGGAACGGTCATCGATCCTCAAGTTCTCTTGCAAGAAATAGAGCAACTCAAAGCTTTGGGAGTTTCTGTAGATAAGCTGTTTATTTCTCAGACGGCTCATGTGACGATGCCTTATCATCGCATGATCGATCGAGCAGCAGAAGAGCGTCGCGGCGAATATAAAATCGGAACTACAGGACGAGGAATCGGACCTACTTACGCGGATAAATCAGAACGTACTGGTATCCGTGTTTTAGATCTAATGGATGTGGAACACTTACGCAAACAACTTGAGTGGACTATTAACTATAAAAATGTAATTTTAGAAAAAATCTATAACCTACCTTCATTAGACCCTAACACAGTAATTACTGAATATCTCGAATACGCAGAACAACTGCGTCCCTTCGTCATCGACAGTGCTCTCAAAATCTATGAAGCAGTCAGAGAGCGCAAAAATATTCTTTTTGAAGGTGCGCAAGGAACATTACTAGATTTAGATCACGGTACCTATCCCTATGTAACTTCCTCCAATCCAATTGCTGGTGGTGCTTGTGTGGGAGCAGGAGTGGGACCGACCATGATCGATCGCGTCATAGGGGTAGCTAAAGCTTATACTACTCGTGTAGGGGAAGGACCTTTTCCCACCGAATCAACAGGGGAAGTAGGCAAATTACTGTGCGATCGCGGTGCGGAATTTGGCACGACTACAGGTCGTCGCCGTCGTTGTGGATGGTTTGATGCGGTAATCGGTCGCTATGCAGTAAGAATCAACGGCATCGACTGTCTGGCAATTACCAAGCTAGATGTTCTCGATGAACTAGAGGAAATTAAAGTCTGTGTTGCTTACCAGATCGATGGTCAGATTCGCCATCACTTCCCTACCAATGCCAGTCACTTTGCTCATTGCGAACCGATGTATAAAACTTTACCAGGTTGGCAACAATCGATTAGTCATTGCCGTTCTCTAGAAGACTTGCCCAAACAGGCATTAGACTATCTGAAGTTTCTAGCCGAGTTGATGGAAGTACCGATCGCGATCGTTTCGGTCGGTCCCAGTCGCGACCAAACAATTATAGTAGAAGATCCTATCCATGGACCTAAGCGAGCCTTGCTCGATGCCGATGGTACTCCCGTAACCATCACTTAGTTACTACTAAAAATTTAAAAGTTGAAGGTTGTGGGCAAAGCTTCCAACCTTCTTGTCGCGATATCTAAACATTTGAATTGTAACTACGGAACGAACACTATGCAAATTACAGTTGAATGCCAAAAAAGAGAAGAAGGAAGCAAACCAAAAGCACTGCGTCGTCAGGGTTTAATCCCTGCCTCCTTATACGGACATAACGGTGCTGAATCTGTTGCTCTTACTCTAGATGCCAAGGATGCTCAAAATTTATTAAAAGAAGCTGCCGTCAATAATACTTTGATTGACCTTAAGATTCCTGATATTTCTTGGAATGGTAAAGCTTTGATTAGAGAAGTACAAGCTCATCCTTGGAAAAAAACTCTCTATCACCTCAGTTTTTTCTCTGTGACTGCTGACGAGAAGTTGGAGTTAGTTGTACCTATCAAAATTGTGGGTGAAGCTAAAGGACTTAAGCAAGGAGGAATTGTAGAGCAACTCCTGATGGAGCTCAACATCAGTTGCATCCCCGATAAAATTCCTGAATCTATCGAGGTTGATATTTCCGATTTTGATATTGGCAGCAATCTTCACATCGGCGATTTAATTTTATCAGAAGGAGTGACTGTTTTAGACGATTTAGATAGAACCGTTGTCTCCATTGTTGCTCCTGCCAAAATGGCTGAAAGTACAGATACAGAAGAAGCAGCAGAAGTATCCGAAACAGCAGAAATATAGCGGCTCCCAGATCGATTTCATTCTTATCCTAATTAACCAAGAAATGAATTTCTTGGTTTAAAACTAAAGTCCGTTTAAACGGACTTTAGCTATAAGACAGAGAATTCATTCTCTGGCTATCGATAATGAAATAGCTCTGTCTTTCTCCTCTGTGAGAATATATTTCATCACCATGGGTTGGAGTGTAAAACTAGTTTGATTTACCTCGGAAATTACTTCGATTAGCGATCGCCTTTTTAAAGATGTGAGGGTATGAAGCAATTTTGATGAACCTACTTGAGGTTTAAAATGCTCTTGTAACTGTTTTAAGCTAATTGGTTGACGATTAATTGCTAAAGCATACATAATCTCTTGTTCCAAGTTTGATAAACGTTCAAACTGCTCTGTTAATAGTTCTTGGAAAAAACTCGGTACGATAACACCTAATTCTGTATTTGCTTCTAAAAACTTGACTACACTTCCACCAAATAGCTCTTGTATAGTTGCCGAAACTAACTTTAACGCTAAAGGATTGCCCTGGTAACGCTCGATCAGTTTTTGCCAACAATTGGAGTTAGATAAACCTTTTTCCTTTAATATTTCTTTGGCTGCATCTTCTAAACTACCTATTTGTAGTGACTCTACTTTATTGGCTCGGATAAATAACAGATCTACTGGTTCATCCTGACTAGTCAGCAGCAAACAGCTTTGATGAGTTTCTTCTGCTACTCGTCTAATCAGTTGACTATAGTTGCTATATTTTTCTTTATAAAAACCAGCAAGATGATTAACATCTAAAAGTGCTTCTAAATTATCAAGAATTAAGAGACATCGTGAAAAACGCAAGTATTCTATTAGTAGAGAAATTTGCTCTTGAATAGTGGTTGGCAAATTGCTGTTACTAAAAAATCCGAGTAAATCTCTCAAAAGTTCTTTAAGTAGTGGAGCATGACGTAAACTGCGCCAAATAATATATTGAAATTCCTGCTTATTTTTTTGAGCAAACTTGACTGCTAGAGCAGTTTTTCCAATTCCCCCCATGCCTAGCATGGTTATCAGACGGTATTTATCCTGAATAATTTTTTTTTCCAGTTGTGCTAGTTCTTTTTCTCTGCCATAAAAGCTGAAAATCTCCGGTGCTTCTGACCAATCTTGTTTTGATTGAGGAATTTTGTATTCCGTTTCTTCTAGCCATCGAACAATATCTCGCCAATTTTTAATAGCATTGAGATCGTGAGCTGTTAAAGTTTCGATATAGCGATACAACCCTCTAGTTAGTTCAACTCTGAGGGAGCTTAATGTCCAATGAAGATGAGCAGCTATCTCTTTGGGAGAGTAACTGCATAGCAAGCCGCGAAGGATAGCTTTTTCAACAGAAGTAAGTCTTGCCGTTTTAAGTGTAGCGATCTGCTTAGCTTCGGTCAGCTTTCCATATAATCTTTCTAAATCCCAACTAAGTCCTGCTTCTGGAAATAATCGATCTTCAAATTTCATTTTTAAACAAGAATCATCTTATATAATATCTTTAAAATAATGTATGTTTGGCTACACATTTTTATGCTTCCCTTTCAGGGGATTAGACAAGGTTCTTAAAAAGCATCTTAGTTGAGCGATCGCACTTCTAGAAATCCTGGCGAGCGCTTTTTGCTTGATGCGCTCGCCATCAATTCTTTGAAGCTCTTGGGGTAGACAGCAAAAAACCTAATCAAAGACCTAATGAACTGCTAATGCTCATTAGGTGAATTCAGATTGTGTGGCTCGTTATTGTAAATGCAGTTACCCAGCAGAGGAGCGATTGAGAACAGCAAGATTCTTTTTTAGCACTCCCAATTTTTCCTAGCTAGGCAACGGTAAACCTGAAATCAAAAATTTGTTTCAGGAATTGACATTAATTTAACTTTAAGGAGAAAAATCATGTCGAACGAAGATATTATCCGCGCTTGGAAAGATGAAGAGTATCGCAATAGTCTCAGTGAAGAACAACTTAAGCTGTTGCCCGATAATCCAGCAGGGATCGCCGAGCTGTCAGATGAGGTTTTGCAAACTGTTGTAGGAGGTATGCGTCCACGCGATGGCGGTGGCGGCGGCACAGGATGCGGTACAGGAGGTAACTGCACGAAATGTGACCCTTGCAGTGGGAAGTTAATGGTTAATGCTCTTTAGATAGTCGTATAACCCTTGGAACGTTCGTTCGAAGGAAGCAAACTCTCACCAAACCGTTCGACATAACGCTATCAATGTCGCTACGATTCGGTGATTGGACAAAAGGGAGTCAAGAGAAGTCATCGTGGCTTCTCTTCTCCTCTTACTTGTTACTCGTGCAATGTCAACAAATTTCTAAACTCACTTTGCAGGGTTAAAAAACGTGAATCGAGAATACTTTCAAGCTGCTGACTGGTATAGAGCGATCGAGTTAAAGGAAAGGATTGCATCGCTTTCAGTAGTAGCAAATCAAATTCCAAATAAGCAGGTAAACGCAGATTTAGCTCAGAATCGTATGGAGCGATGGCGCAATCAAGATCCTTTTCCAACAGAATCTTACTTTGCCGAACGTTTGGCGATCAATGGAATCGATGAAGAGAAATTTTTATTACTTCTTGGTGAACCCATTGAAGCAGTACAAGAACGTTTCTCTGAAACTCCGACTTGGTTAAAACAAATTGCCGAGGCATTTCCAACTACTTCTGAGCAGTTTCATCTTCCAGAAACAACACAGAATTTAGAGAATAGTTGGTTGTTATACTTAATTGAGCCGCTAATCTGCCAAGGCTTGAACCGATTGTCTGAAGGTATCGAGAATCTAAGTCAGCAGCATTCGGAACTGCCCTTTGAACCAAAGACATTTACAGAGATGCTCTTGACAAATTTGTCAGTACAATTGTACGACATTTTAGCTCGCACCCTAGTTTTAGAACTCAATGTGGCTCGCCTGCAAGGGTTGCTTACAGGTGATACACCTCAAGAGCGATTTTGCAGTTTTGTGGAGCGTTTGCGTCAGCGAGAGGTTTCCCTTTCTATTTTGCAAGAATATCCTGTTTTGGCTCGCCAAACTACTATTTGTATCAATCATTGGCTGACATTTAGTTTAGAATTTCTCCAACATTTATGTGCAGATTGGCATGAAATCCAAGCTAAATTTAGTCCCGAACATGAACCTGGTTTACTAGTGGAGTTGAAGGGTGGTGCTGGAGATAGTCATAAAAGTGGGCGTTTTGTTCTGATTGCCAGATTTAGTTCGGGTTTGCAATTGGTCTACAAACCGAGATCCCTGGCAGTAGATGTTCATTTCCAAGAACTCCTCACTTGGCTGAATGTGCGTGGCGATCACCCACCTTTCCGCATCTTAAAACTTCTAGACTGTGGCGACTACGGTTGGGTCGAGTTTGTTAAGGCTGAAAGCTGTAAAACCCCAGCAGAAATCCAGCGTTTTTACCAACGCCAAGGTGGTTACTTAGCTTTGCTCTATGCCGTGCAAGCGACTGATTTTCATTCCGAGAATTTAATTGCTGCGGGTGAACATCCAATTCTGATTGACCTGGAAGCTCTCTTCCATCCCAAAGTCGGTAAAATTGATAACTCCCAAGCCAATTTAGTTGCCAGCGACAAAATGGCTTACTCGGTTTTGGGTATCGGTTTGCTGCCGCAGCGTGTTTGGGGCAACAATCAGTTTGACGGCATCGATATGAGCGGATTAGGAGCAAAAGAGGGGCAACTCACTCCTCATCAGATTCCTTATTGGGAAGACAGGGGGACGGATGAGATGCGACTGGCACGTAAGCGGATGGAGATGCCACCTGACCGAAATCTACCTACTTTGAATGGCTCTAGTGTCAATCTATTTGACTATACTGAGGAAATTCTACATGGGTTTACCCATATCTATCAGTTGCTACTTAAATATCGAGAAGATTTACTTTCAAAACAAGGACCAATCGCTGCTTTTGCCGAAGATAAAATCAGAGTTATTCTCGGTCTTACCCGTACCTATAGTTTTTTGTTAGACGAAAGTTTTCATCCCGATCTGTTGCGCGATGCTCTAGAGCGCGATCGCCACTTTGATCGACTCTGGCTTCGGATTCAGCATCAACCCTACTTAAAGCAAGCGATCGCCGCAGAGCGTGAGGATTTGTTGCGTGGGGACATTCCTTTGTTCGTGACGCGGCCAAACTCGCGAGATGTTTGGAGTAGTGATGGGCAATGTCTCACAGATTTTCTTGAGGAAGCCAGTATCGATATGGTTTACCGTCGCTTAGAGCAGTTGAGTGACTTGGATATGACACAACAACAGTGGTTTATCCGGGCTTCTCTGGCAACGGTTCATCTGGGATTATCTAACGCTGCTTTTCCAGCCTACTCGATCACAGAGCCACAGATGATCGCAAACCGAGATCGACTATTAGCGACTGCTCGTGCCATCGGCGATCGCTTGGATTTCTTAGCAGTACGAGGTGAAAAAGATGCCTCTTGGATTGGTTTGATGTTTACAAATGAACATCAATGGTCCCTGGTGTCTTTAGGAATTGATTTGTACGAAGGGTTGCCTGGAATAATTTTATTCCTCGCTCATCTGGGTGCTGTTACTGGAGAGGAACGTTACACTCATCTCGCACAGGCTGCGTTGATCGCGATGCGTTCTCAAGAGGCACAGTTTCGATCGGACATCAAATCTATTGGTGCGTTTGGTGGATGGGGAGGCACAATTTATACTCTGACACATTTGGGCGTATTGTGGCATCAACCAGAACTGTTAACTGAGGCCCAGAACATAGTTAACCGTCTCCCCAATCTAATTGAGCAAGATGAGGAATTCGATCTTATCAGTGGTGCGGCTGGATGTATTGCTAGCTTGCTAGGGTTATATTGCTGTCAACCTGACGATAAGATACTGAATGTGGCAATCCAATGCGGTGATCGACTGATTGCGCGTGCTGAAAAAATGCCTCGTGGCATTGGTTGGAGATGGAAAAATCAGATGTTTGAGGAAAAACCACTCACAGGTTTTTCTCATGGTGTGGCTGGGATAGCCTGGGCACTGCTGGAATTAGCATCGACGACGAGCGAGCAACGTTTCGCCACCACAGCTTTAGCCGCTCTTGAGTACGAACGCAGCCTTTTTCTCCCTGAATTAGGAAATTGGTTGGATTTACGTAATTTTACCAATACGGTCTTGGCAGAGAAAGAGGATCGAAATACTTGTATGAATGCCTGGTGTCATGGAGCACCAGGAATTGGGTTAGCTCGCCTACGCAGTCTTCCTCATCTTGATGATGCTGAAATCAGATCCGAAATCGACACTGCTTTGAAAACTACTATAGCTGAAGGATTTGGTAATAATCACTCTCTGTGTCACGGTGATTTGGGCAACTTGGAATTGCTTTTGCAAGCCAGTCTCACTCTCGATCGCTCCCAGTGGCAACCCCAAGTCGAGCGCTTTGCTGCCATTATTCTCGAAAGTATTAATAAACACGGTTGGCTTTGTGGCGTTCCTTCAGGAGTGGAGACTCCTGGTTTAATGACTGGACTGGCAGGTATTGGTTATGGATTACTGCGTTTAGCAGAACCAAAGCACGTTCCTTCTGTATTGGTGTTAGAACCTCCGAAACTAAATAGTCCAATGTCAATTAATTTGGGATTAACCTCGACCATAAGGAGACGGAGCTTGAAAATTTTAGATTTAGCTTAGATGATGATACTTCTTCTCTGGTTTAATTTCAACTTGCTTGAAGTACACCAACTATGACTGTAGTTATCCAAACCAGCGATCACACAGCAACAAAGATATCAAATTGCATTGGAAAGAGAAGGAGTATCGCCACAGTTTATCCGAACAAATGCGATCGCAAATATCTGAAAACCACCGCAGGAAATCTCGAACTTTCAAATTTGGGTTGTCCACCCAACAATATTGGATTTGAGCTAACTACAAAATATTAAGTTTTATTACTTGGCTGCATCAATCTAAGCATTTAGTCATAAATGCAAATAGGTGTGAGGATTTATAGCGTTTCTCGACTTTCGCGAAGATTCAAAAACTCAGTTGCTGCCATTTGTCTTACCAGCAGCAATTCAAAGACAGTGTCTGGCTATTGCTAAGGTACTACATCTATAATGGATAGCCATTGATTGGCGTAAGACTCCGGCGGGAGAATATGTTTTTCTAAAAGCAAATCCTAGTCCGATGTTCATCCACTTCGAGCAACAAATTGATTTCCCAATTACAGAAAAATTAGTCAAACTCTTAATGGCTTAGAACTTAATCTGACATGAAATACCAGCTTGTTCGACAGCACAGCGAAGAAGACTGCGGTGCTGCTTGTCTGGCTTCCATTACCAAATATTACGGTAAAATCTTCACCATTAACCGCATTAGAGAAACAGTAGGAACCGGACAGCAAGGCACTACCTTATTGGGATTAAAACAGGGAGCCAATAGACTTGGTTTTAATGCCAGGGGGGTAAAAGTCTCTATTGAGGTTATTAATAAACAAGCCATACCTCTGCCAGCGATTATTCACTGGAAAGGCTATCATTGGGTAGTTTTATACGGCAAGCGGGGCAGGAAATATGTCGTTGCCGATCCTGCTATTGGCATTCGCTATCTAGATGCCGAGTCGTTGGAGGAAGCCTGGACGGACAGAGTAATGCTACTGGTAGAACCAGATCCAGTCCGCTTCTTGGCTCAAGAGGATGAAAAAAATAAGATCGGGGGATTATCTCGTTTCCTCAAGCGCGTATTACCCTATCGCAATCAAATCGCCCAAACCTTTTTGCTCAATGCTTTTATCGGTTTGCTTTCTCTGGCTTCTCCGTTTCTGTTGCAAATCTTGACAGATGATGTCTTGATTCGAGGCGATACCCAGCTTCTAAGCAGAGTTGCTATTGCTGTAGTCGTCATGCACTTGGTCAGTAGCAGTCTCCGACTAGCCCAGTCTAACTTAGTTGTCCATTTTTCTCAGCGTCTGCAACTGGGGCTAATCTTAGAATTTGGTCGTCAAATTTTACGCTTGCCTCTTAGTTATTATGAAACCCGTCGCAGTGGGGAAATTGTCAGCCGTTTAGAGGATATTCAAGAGATTAATCAGTTGGTTGCTCAAGTGGTTGTGAGCTTACCCAGCCAATTTTTTACTGCTCTAGTCTCTCTAGGCTTCATGTTGTTCTATAGCGTGCAACTTACGATAGTCGCTAGTGTTATTGCTATTTTCATGACTCTCTCAACTGTAGTGTTTTTGCCTACCCTCCAGCAAAAGATTCGCAATCTCCTAGTTTTATCGGCAGAAAATCAAGGTGTTTTAGTAGAAACCTTTAAAGGTGCCATTACTGTAAAAACTACTACTGCTGCTCCCCAATTCTGGGAAGAATTCCAACATCGCTATAGTCGTCTGGCTAACTTCAGCTTTCGCACTATTCAAATCGGCTTCGTTAATAATATTTTCTCTAATTTAGTTTCTAATAGTGGCAGTATCGTCTTACTCTGGTTTGGCAGTAATTTGGTGATTAATCAAGAATTAACCATCGGTATGCTGCTGGCATTTAACAGCATGAATGGCAACTTTACTTCTTTCATCGATACAGTAATAGGCTTTGTCGATGAATTTACCCGTACTAGAACTGCTACTCAACGCCTCACTGAAGTGATTGACGCTACCCCAGAAACTCCACCTAACAGTCAAAAGCCTTGGGTATCGCTTCCTGACGATGTCAATGTTATTTGTAGCAATCTCAACTTTCACCATCCTGGTAGAGTTGACCTACTACAAGACTTTTCCCTGACTATTCCTGGGGGAAAAGTTATTGCCTTAATTGGTAAATCTGGCTGTGGCAAAAGTACGTTAGCCAAAATTATTGCTGGGTTATACTCTCCTGATTCTGGCAACATTCGCTTCGGTATCTACAATCAGCAAGATTTATCCCTCGATTGTCTGCGCCAACAAGTAGTACTGGTTCCTCAAGATGCTCATTTTTGGAGTAGATCCATTGTTGAAAACTTTCGCTTGGGCAATCCCCACTCTACTTTTGAGCAGATTGTTAGAGCTTGCCAGATTACAGGCGCAGATGAATTTATCTCGAAACTGCCGGACAAATATGAAACCGTTTTAGGAGAATTTGGCTCTAACCTCTCTGGAGGACAAAGACAGAGATTAGCCTTAGCTAGAGCCATTATTAACGCTCCGCCCGTACTGATCTTAGATGAGTCTACTGGTGCTCTCGATCCCGTAAGTGAAACTGAAGTGTTAGATAGCCTACTCGCCTATCGTCAGGGGAAAACAACGATTATGATTAGTCATCGTCCTCCAGTAATTGAGCGTGCGGAGCGGCTCGTACTGCTAGAGGAGGGACGTTTGCAACTTCAAGGTTCTCTCAAGGATTTACGTTACCAAACTGGAGAGCATTTGAAATTTTTGATGGTGTAATAATTCAAGTGGTTATCATGCTTGAGGATAAACTGTTTTGGAAAGCTGCCGATAATTGGGATTTAAAAAGACTATATGAAAAAATTGAATCTACTAAACAACACCAGTCTGGTGAAAAGCAACTTACCTCTTTAGAAAAAACTGTCTTGCGGGGATTGCTGTGCGATTATAGTCCCGAACAGATAGCCAATAATCTTACAGGAGAATCTTATGGATTAATAGTTAACTTGACTTGGAGACTACACAAATGCATTCAAACTATTACTAATAGAAAACCTCAAAACATTGAGAGTTATAGAGATATTCCTAATTGGCTCGAAGCAGCAGGATATAAAAAAAGAAACAAGAAACAATCTACCTCTTCCTTATCTAAAAGGAAAAAAAATGTTGCTTCTTCCTCAACTATTGCTCATTCCCTAGAACGCTACACGGAACACCTAGTACAAGGCGGGAGAAATACTTTTACTTCTTTAACAGAAGATATTTGCAGGGAAAATGTACCAACCGATGTATATCCAAGACTCCCTGTCTCAGACAATCAACCCCAACAACAGGCTATACCAGAACAAGCAGGCTCCAATTTAGTAGAGGAACGGCAACAGTCAGAGCAATCGGCATTAGCTGTTAGCCAGCCTCATCAAAACCCATCAAATATTGTTTCATCTCAACAGAATTTTTTACCCTCAGTTGACGAAAATGATTTTTTGCCGCCAATTAGTCGTTGGACTAATCTTGGTGGATTATTTATCGTTGGTTCTGTAGCAATAGCGATCGCCCTAGCGGCTTTTACTCCCTACAATGTCACTGTCCAAGCACGGGCAAAAGTCCGTCCCTGGGGTGAATTGCGAGTTATAGAAGCCCAAACAGAAGGTGTGGTTGTGGATATCCGCGCTAAAGAAAATCAAGCTGTTAGCAAGGGAGAGATCGTTGCCATCCTCAATGATTCTCGTTTCCAAACCCGAAAAAACCAATTGCAGAGCAACATACAGCAGGCAAAATTACAACTATTGCAAATTAACGCTCAGATCGAAGCTCAGAAAAGGCAGATTTTAGCAGAAACCGACCGAATAGAACTCGCTGTTGCTATTTCCGAGCAAGAATTGAGTCGTAGTCGTCGGGAACATCAGGATAGAAAAATTACTACTACTGCCCAAGTCGATGAAGCAGCAGCTAACTTGAGGATAGCCCAAGAAGAATTGCACCAAGCAGAGGCAGAGTTGCAATCGGCAAAAGCCAACTTAAAATCGACTCAAGCAGCCTTAGATTCAGCAAAGTCCCGACAGGAGCGATATCAAACCATCGCAGAATCTGGTGCTCTTTCTACGAATCAATTGGAAGAAGCTCAACTAGCAGTCGTTCAACAACAAGAAGCAGTGGCAGCCCAACAAGCCACAGTCGAACATCATCAAAAAGGCATAGAAAGGCAACGTCAAGCAGTAGAAGCTGCTAGAGCTAGATTAGAAAATACAAGCGCAGCACTCAATCCCATTGATGCTGAAGTGGCGATCGCTCAAGAAAATATTGCTAGAGAACGAGCCACTGGTAAAGCTACCCTTGCTAGTTTACACCGAGACAAGGAAGCTTTAATCCAGCAACGTATTGAAATTGAAAAGCAAATAGAGTCAGATAATAGCGAACTTCAACAAGTAGAAAAAGAAATAGCTCAAACTGCGATCGCCGCACCTGCAGACGGTGTTCTTTTTCAGCTTAACCTGCGTAACCCAGGTCAGACGGTTAGAATGGGAGATAAAATCGCTCAGATTGCCCCCAGTCAAAATGTACTGGCGATCGAGGCTTTAGTTGCCGCTCAAGATATTAGCAGAGTCAAGACAGGACAACCAGCACAGGTAAGGGTATCTGCCTGTCCTTATCCAGACTACGGTACTCTCAAGGGTTCGGTCACTAATATTTCTCCAGATGTTATTTCCTCTCAAAATAACCATAGTTCGGCAAATTCTTCCAGCCAGAGTACTAACCCCAGCAACAACTTCTATGCAGTAACAATCGAGCCAGAAAGTCTTTCTTTAAGTCAAGGTCAGAAAAAATGTCTCGTCCAATTGGGTATGGAAGGCAGGGCAGATATTATTTCTAGAGAAGAAACTATTTTACAATTTTTACTTAGAAAAGCAAGACTTATTGCCGACTTATGACCTCCATAAGCCCTAAAAGAAAAGACTAATTAATGTACATTCTAAATTTGATGGTTTAGAAACAGTTTTAGATTTCTTATCAAACCAAAAGAAGATTTAGTCGGCAAACGTAACGACGATGAAGTATATCAAAAATTAGAGCGTTTGTTGGAATAATCGCTTATCCTAGAAATCCGTACCATCTCACATCTTGCACCATTCTCAACAACCACTCGCAAAAGTCTTCGTGCATACGACTAGATAAGCATTTTAGTCCATTTATAATGGACTTAATTTTTTAGCCAAGAACTTTAGTTCTGGGCGTTGATGCACCAGAGGCAAGATCTCAGTAACATCGAATTTTTGCAGAATTAGACTAAAAAATTGCCAGTCCAGGTCTGAGAAATTTTTTGAAATACAGTTGCGTTCGTCTTTTATGCAACATCATTAAGATGATATTAATTTAGCGACTATCTCTCCCATCCCTATTTTATTCTTAATCTTCCTAAGTACCTCTAGGTATTACTCAGAGTGCATCCTTTCTTTTTAGGCAAGATAAAAAAATTTTGAGAAAGCATCTTAATGGAGCGATCGCACTTCTAGAAATCCTGGCGATCGCATTATTGAACGTATCTCAAGCTACAGAGCATGATATGGGTTGGTTGCCAAATAATGGGGAAGAAAAACCTCTATCTGGATTCGTCTTAGGTTGTCCGCCCGAACAATACTGGATTTGAGCTAACTACGAAATATTAAGTTTTTATTACTTAGCTGTATCAATCTAAGCACTTAGTTATAGAAACAAATTAAGTATGCAGATTCCTAGCGTTTCTCGATAGCAAATCAACAAGGAGTAAAATGATGCATCATCCCTTTGAACTAGAACTTTCTGAACTAGAAACTATTAATTTTGAGCTGGAAGAACTTACTGATGAAGAGGCAAAAAAAGTTGCTGGCGGACGTACTTTCTCTACCTTAGCAATTGGGGAAGAAGGAGGAGGTAGGATTACCACTATGGCAATTGGGGAAGAAGGAGGTGACTATCAATATTAGCGATTAGCGGTGAAGCCGTTTACTAGCTAAGCTTTCGGGAATGTCTGAACAAATAAACATTTTAATACTGGGCAATGCTTTAGATGCCCACGCCACCCATCTGCACGACGCTCTCATGCAAGCAGGTGCCATAGCTGATTATTTAGATACTCGTAAGTTTCCTACTCAAATAGGAATTTCTTGGGAACCTAACAACCAGATGGGATGGCTGAACTTATCTAGCGAACGTCACTGGCAATTCCAAGACATTAAAAGTGTTTTTTGGCGCAGTTTTCATGGTGTTGGCATTCCCTCCTTGAAAGATTCTCATCAGCAGCAAGTAGCATTTAACGATGCCATGAGTGCAGTTAGAATGTTGATGCAAACTGGTCCCGCCCGTTGGGTTAATTCCTGGCAGGCATATCAGTTTCATAAAGAGAAGCCCCTGCAACTGCGTCAAGTTCAGCTTTTAGGAGTCAAAATTCCGCCAACCTTAATCAGCAACGATCCAGAGCAAATAATTAGATTTGCTCAATCTCATCAACAAGTTATCTCTAAACCAGTTTATGGCGGTGCTCATGCCAGAATCTTGACTGATTCTCATTTAGAGCCTAAACGACTAAAATTAGCCCTGAGCATTGCTCCCATCACTCTCCAACAATACATCCCTGGCACTAATATTCGCAGCTACGTAATTGCTGATTCAGTTTATGCTGCTGAAATTCGCAGTAACTCTCTTGACTTTCGCGAAGATTCAGAGACTCAGTTGCTGCCAGTTGACTTACCAGCAGTAATTCAAAGACAGTGTCTGGCTATTGCCCAGGCACTACATCTAGAATGGACGGCCATTGATTGGCGTAAGACTCCGGTGGGGGAATACGTTTTTCTAGAAGCAAATCCTAGTCCGATGTTTATCCACTTTGAGCAGCAAACTGGTTTCCCAATTACAGAAAAATTAGTCAAACTCTTAATGGCTTAGAATTTAATCTGACATGAAATATCAGCTCGTTTGACAGCAAAGCTCAAGAGGATGAAAAAAGGATTAACTCGCTTCCTTAAGCGCGTATTACCCTATCGCAACGTGCATCCTTATCTTTTTAGGCAAGATAAAAAAATTTTGGGGAAGTATCTTAATTAAGCGATCGCATTTCTAGAAAACCTGGCGATCGCTTTTTGCTTGATGTAATTGCAATCAATTTTTTGAAGTACTTGAGATAGACAGCAAAAAACCTAATCAAAGACCTAATGAACTGCTAATGCCCATTAGGTGAATTCAGGTTGTGTTGCTCGTTATTGTGAATGCAGTTTACACACAAACAGCATAACTTTAACAACAACAAAAGGAAACTGAAATGGTAACTAAATATGGTACTTTTGCGTCCGATAACATAATGGGAACCAATTTTGCGGACACCCTTTATGGGTATCCCAAAGGTGATGACCCCAATACTGGCTATGACGGCAATGACACTCTAAAAGGCTTGGATGGGAATGATTCCCTATATGGCGGCTCAAACAATGACTACCTCTATGGGGGTAATCACGATGACTACCTTAATGGGGGTAATGACAATGATTATCTCTATGGGGAATCAGGCAATGACTATCTAGACGGCTGGAAAGGGAATGACTACCTCAATGGGGGCATTGGTAACGACACTCTGCTGGGCTACGACGGCAATGACACCTTAGACGGCTGGTATGGGGATGACAAGCTCTATGGAGAAGCTGGCAACGACACTCTGTTAGGCTACGACGGCAATGACTCTCTCTATGGCGGTTTAGGCAATGACTCCCTCAATGGAGAAGCTGGCAATGACTACCTCAACGGTGGCGGTGGCTATGATACTTTGGTAGGTGGTACTGGAAAAGATACGTTTGTGGTCTCTGATTATGATTACACGGGAGCTGGCTACGCCATCATTAATGACTTCAAATATCAGGAAGGCTATCAGGAAGGCGATAAAGTCGATCTGACCCTGAGTTACGATCAATACACCTATAAAACTGGTAGTTTGGCTGGTTCTACTGCTTTGGACACCTTGATCTACAAAAAGGACGATTTGCTTGCTGTCGTTGCGGATAAGACTGGTAACGATTTCATCCCCAAATATGATGTCATTTAACTTTTCTAGCAGAGTTCCAATTTTCTTGGACAAGACAAAACCCGCAAATAGGATTTATACCTGAGTCCATAACAGCGGTGCTCTGCAAAAGCTAGGTTAGCCTCAAGCTTCACGGCTGTCCCTGAGGAGAGGGACAGCCTTCATGAGATACTCCACTGGTGCTATGCAGATTCTTTTTCTCCACCCCAATTTCCCCGCGCAGTTTCGGCACCTGGCTGTTGCCTTAGCCAAAGATAAACGTCATCGGGTCGTCTTCGGAACTACTCGTAGGGAAGGTCAACTGCCCAAAGTTGACAAGGCTATCTATCAGCCTTCTCGTCAAGCTCGCCCCCAAACTCACCCCTATATTCGCAACCTGGAGAATGCTGTTCTTCAAGCTCAAGCAGTCTATCGCCTGGCAGAACAACTGAAGTTTCGGGGCTTTATTCCCGATGTGGTTTACGGACATTCGGGTTGGGGACCGACTTTATTAATCAAAGATATTTTTTCCCAAGCTAAATTGCTGTGCTATTTCGAGTGGTTTTACCACGCTCGCGGGTCGGATGCGGACTTCGATCCGAACGAGCCCCTGACTGCTGACGACCAAGCTCGGATTCGGCTCAAAAATACCCCGATACTAATCGATCTCTATAGTTGCGATTGCGGTCTGTCTCCTACCTACTGGCAGCGCCAGCAGTTTCCCCCGGAATACCATGGCAAAATTACCGTTCGTCATGATGGCATAGACACGGCCTTCTTTAGACCTAAGCCTGGGGCAAAATTAGTTTTACCTTCGCTCAATCTTGATTTATCGCAGGCTGAGGAAATCGTGACTTATGTAGCTAGAGGAATGGAACCCTATCGAGGTTTTCCTCAGTTTATGGAAGCGGCAGTCCTGATTCAGCAAAGACATCCTAACTGTCACATAGTAGTTGTAGGAGAAGACCGCGTTGCCTACGGTAGGGCTGCTCCGGAAGGCAAAACTTACAAGCAGTTAATGCTCGAAAAACTACCTTTGGATTTATCCAGGCTGCACTTTACTGGGTCGTTACCTTATCCTCAGTACCTTCAAGTTTTGCAAGCTTCTTCAGTCCACGTTTATCTTACTCGTCCTTTTGTCTTGTCTTGGTCAATGTTGGAGGCAATGGCGACGGGATGCCTGGTAGTGGCTTCGGACACTCCGCCAGTGACCGAAGTGATTCAAGATGGAATCAATGGACTTTTGGTAAACTTTTTTTCTCCTACTGAAATTGCCGAGCGGGTAGACGAAGTCTTAGACCATCCTCAGCGGCTGGATGCGGTGAGAGCTAAAGCCAGGAAAACAATCAGGGCGCATTATGACTTGACTAAACTTTTACCCCAACACTTGCAATGGCTAAATAAGCCAATGAATGCAATTCGATTGGCTGGCTAAAGGTGATGGTCGAATGAGAAGTTTTAGCCAGCTTGCAAATTTCTCTATCAACACTGAACCAACTTTTTTACATTTACACGGATATGACTGACTTTTTACAAGTTGGACATCAAACTATTCCAGTCTCAGAAATTATCCCCCGGCTGACTAGATATAAAATGCTACCCCAGCTATTAAGGGAAATGATTATTGACGAGGCGATCGCTTCTGTTAGTTGTACGCCAGAAGAAAAAGCCACTGCTAAAGAGCGATTTTACGAGCAAAATCAGCTAACTGATGAAACGGCGCGAAGGGCTTGGTGCGAGCGCAACTGCATTACTCCCGAAGAATTAGAAGACTTGGCTGTCCGCCTCCTGAAAATTGAGAAGTTCCAACAAGCTACCTGGGGTCACCAGGTTGAATCCTTATTCCTCGAGCGCAAGGAGCAGCTAGATCGGGTCAGCTATTCCCTGATTCGCACTCGAGATGCCGGATTAGCTCAAGAACTCTACTATCGGCTTGAGGAAGGGGAGCAGACTTTTGCCGAGTTAGCTCGGGAGTACTCCCAAGGAGTGGAAGCGCAAAAAGGCGGGTTAATCGGTCCGATGCCCCTAACCATGACCCACCCGGCTATCGCTCAGATACTCTCGACCAGTCAGCCCGGTCAGTTGTGCCCACCTGTGCGGATAGAAGAATGGATAGTGATTGTTCGCTTGGAAAAGTTATTCTCAGCTCAGCTCGATCGCCGCTTACGCCGACGACTGCTCGATGAATTGTTCCAGAACTGGCTCTTTGAGCAACTCGATCGACTAACTCAAACACCGCACCTGCCTATTGCTTAAACCACTAAATCAATAGAAGGTGCTCGGCAAAGAATTCGCTTCTGTACCTTCTCAGTCTTCTATCACTATGCAAGCTGCCTAATGACTTATACAACATCTTCCATTCAAGAATTTCTTGCTGGCGTTCCCCTCTTGAATCAGTTGCCAACTGATACTGTAGCCGAATTAGCAGAACGCTTGCAGCCACTGCGCTATCGCCTGGGCGAAATCATTCTGATGCGTGAGAGAATCCCCACACACCTAGTCATTCTCTATCGCGGACAAGCTCGCCTGCTAGGTTACGATCCCCGGACGAAGAAGCAGGTGACCCTGCAAAAACTAGAACCAGGTGCTATTTTAGGTTGGGTTAGCCTAGTGCGGGGAGTTTACAGCGAAACGGTGCTTGCTTCTACAGAAGTTGAAGGTCTAGCATTACCAGCGACCGAGTTTTTTACCTTGCTCGACAAACACCCTACCCTAGCAGCGGTTTTTCAAGAGTGCTGTGCTCCGATTGAAATTTTTGACTTACTCGGTGCTGAACTGGAGCGCAGAGCAGATGGAGCGGCTCCTCTCAAGAAACTGGCTCTTCAGGCTTGGCGAGAAGCAGTCGTTTACCACTTCCCCCCAACCGATGCAGGGAAGTTAGATCCCAATCGAATTTGGTTCGTCAGTGGAGGCTCAGTCCCGAATCTGCCAGTAGGCAGCCGCCTCAGTTGGGAAAGCGAAGGGCTAACCCTCAAGAAATTAGGTTCAGATTCTGTACGCTTAGTGGGACTTCCGAAATCAATTCTGTCTGGATCGATAACGACTCTAGGGAAACAAGATGACGATCTTCCTTCCGGAACTTCTGCTCGATCGGAAATTCCCTATGCCAGAGAATATCTACCATCGCCCCAGTTCTTAATTCCTGCTCGTCAAGGTCAGCACCGGAGCCAAAAATATCCTTACATTCGCGGCAGAGGTCCCTTAAAGGGAACTTTGGCTTGCTTCGAGATGCTCAGTCAAGCTCTCGGTGTTTCCTTTCATCGAGAGGTGATTCGCAGAGTCTTAGTCAACCAGCAGCAAACCGGAAGGTTTTCGCTTCGATTTGCTGCTGTCGTAGCCGATTTGATGGGATTGCAAGCTCAGCTACTGAAGATCGGTGCTTCTAGTCTCCCTCAGCTGCCAACGCCAGCTCTAATCCACTGGGAAGATAGCTTCGCCGTCCTCTACGAAGTCAGTCACAAAGAAGTGGTGCTAGCCGCGCCAGAATCGGGCATCAAATGCCTCAAACTCAGTACTTTTATCGATATCTGGGGTTCTTCCGGTCAAATTCTCCTCCTCAAAGTAGGAGCGAGTACCCCCAAGAAAAAGTTTGGACTTTCTTGGTTTGTCCCAGCTCTGTGGAGCTACCGTCGGGTACTGCTGGAAGTCTTGCTTGCTTCCTTTTTTGTCCAACTCTTTGGCTTGGCCAATCCCTTGATGACTCAGGTAATCATCGACAAGGTGATTGGTGGCAACAGTCTAGATACCCTGCACGTCTTGGGTATCTTACTGATAGTCGTAGCGATGTTTGAGGCTCTTTTGACCAGTTTGCGCACCTATCTTTTTTCTGATACCACCAACCGTATTGACCTGTCTCTTGCAACTGAGGCGATCGACCACCTGCTGCGCTTGCCGATGTGCTACTTCGGACGCCGCACCGTCGGAGAGTTAGCAACACGGGTCAATGAACTGGAGAAAATTCGCCAATTCCTCACTGGCACCGCTCTGACTGTGGTCTTAGATGCGGTCTTTTCCGTCATTTACATTACGGTTATGGCGATTTACAGTCCCCAGCTCACCCTCGTGGCTTTAGCTATAGTCCCTCTGTTCGTCTTGCTGACGCTAGTATTTTCTCCGATTTTGCGGCGTCTGTTAAGGGCTAAGGCCGAGCGCAACGCCGAAACTCATTCTTATCTGGTCGAGGTGCTCAATGGCATTGAAACCGTTAAATCCCAAAACATCGAGCTGCGATCGCGCCTGTCTTGGCAAGAGCGCTACGCTCGCTATGTCTCAGACGGTTTTAAAACGGTTAAGCTCTCTACAACTGTCGGTTCTCTCAGCGATTTTCTCAACAAACTCTCTAGTTTATTGGTGCTCTGGGTTGGGGCTTATCTCGTCCTCAAGCATCAATTAACCCTAGGGCAATTAATCGCCTTTCGCATTATTGCTGGCTACGTTACCAGTCCGCTGCTGCGGCTGTCCCAAATATGGCAAAACTTCCAGGAAACTGCTCTCTCTATCGAGCGCCTGAGCGATATTCTCAATCATCCTCAAGAATCACCTAGAGAACAGCATCACAACATCATTATGCCAGTGATTCAAGGAGCTGTGACCTATGAACAGATTTGCTTCCGCTTTCTTCCAGCAGGTCCTTTGCAACTGAATCAGGTTAACCTCGACATTTCCGCTGGTTCTTTCGTCGGCATTGTCGGGCAAAGTGGCTCGGGCAAAAGCACCTTGACGAAGCTGTTACCCCGCTTCTACGAACCCAATAGTGGTCGAATTCTCATCGATAACTACGACATTAGTAAAGTCGAACTTTATTCTCTGCGGCGTCAGCTTGGCATTGTTCCTCAGAATCCGCTCTTGTTTGAGGGAACGATCTACGAAAATATTGCCCTCAATCACCCAGAAGCCACCAATGAAGAAATTATCGCCGCCGCCAAAATTGCTGTAGCCCACGATTTTATTATCGACTTACCCAATGGTTATAACACTCAGGTAGGAGAGAGGGGATCGGCTTTGTCTGGAGGACAGCGGCAGCGAATTGCGATCGCTCGTACTGTCTTGCAAAATCCACGACTGCTGATCCTAGATGAAGCGACCAGTGCTCTGGACTATGAAACTGAGCAGCAGTTGTGTCGAAATCTTGCTGAAGCGTTTTCCGGTCGCACGGTCTTTTTCATTACCCACCGAATGAGCACGATTAAGGACGCCGATCTGATTTTGATGATGTCTCAAGGAAAAGTGGTGGAAATGGGAACCCATGCAGAATTAATGGCTCTGAAAGGTCGTTATTACTGTCTTTATCACTAATTTTTATCAATTGATCTCGGATGAAAGGATTTGGGATTGAAACATTGAATCAGGAGTCAGAATTCAGTAGGGGACGGGACTTACAACGCGCCCTGTCCGTACGACGACAAAGACAGCCCCTCCGAATGGTCATTCGCCCGTACAGGAGTCAGGATGTGGAGGACTTGGGGACTGTCTAGGACTTTGGGACTTGGGGAATTGGGGACGAGGGGAGGGTTTATCAACACTGCCCCCAGTCTCCCCATTCCCCTATTTCCCTAACTCCTTATCTCCTCGTCTCCCCGTCTCCCTTTCACCTCGTCGCCTCGTCTCCCTATTTCCCTAACTCCCTAATTTCCCATCTCCCCGTCGCCCCGTCTCCCCGTCTTCTTCTTCGATAAGCCTTTGAATAGACGTAAGAGCTTGTCAGATTTCAGGTGCAGACGAATAAATAAGGTCGATTTTAGGTTATCGCGAATTATTCATTTTACTAAATATAATTGAAACGCCATGAATTACGAGAAATATCGAGCAGAAATTTCTTCCGAAGCTGCTGAAAACTGCAAATTCAAAGAATCAACCTTAACCGTTCAAAATTCGGTTTCATCTGACACCAAATCTTTCGTCGAAGGTTTAATTCAAGATAGTGAATTTGAGCACCCGATTATTCCTTCGCAACCTGCCGTTTTTCTCAAACAACCTGCCATCTGGTCGCGAGCAATTATCTGGGGGATTATGGGAATCACCATTTTTGGTGTTGCTTGGGCATCTGTAGCCAAAGTTGAGAAAGTGATTCCGGCACAGGGCAAGTTAGAACCCCAAGCTGCTGTCAAAAAAGTTCAAGCACCCGTTGCTGGTGTAGTCGCAGATGTTTTAATTGACGATGGAGATCTGGTCAAGCCACATGAGGTACTTATTCGGTTTGATATGACAGCTACTAAGGCTCAGTTAGAGTCTCTCGAACAAATTCGGAAGTCCTTAATTCAGGAAAATCAGTTCTATCGTTTTCATATAGGTTCCTCTCAAACCAGTCAAATAAATACTATCCAACTCAAGTTACCTCCAGAAATCTTGCTTTTGATTAAAAATCGAGCCAATTTAGTCGCAGAAAATCAACTTTATCAAATCCAAATGACTGGTTCTGGTTCCACTGGGAGAGCAAACCTGACTCTAGAGCAACAATTACGCCTGCGAATGAGCCAAGCTGAATTTGACTCTCGGGTTACTGCTAGCCAGGAAGAAGTTGAGCAATTAGCAAAACAACTACAGCAAACCCAAATAGAATTAGCCAACTCTAGAAAGCTTTTGACTAATGACCAGAATAATTTCGTGACTGAACAAAATAATTTAGCTATTGAACAGCAGATTTTACACAACCTTGAACCTTTAGTCAAAAAAGGAGCAATTGCCCAAATTCAATACCACAGACAAGAACAGGAAGTCGGCAGGCGTAAAGTGGAGGTAAGCAAGAGCCAAGCTGAGGTTAGTACGCGCCAAGCCGAGGTAAATCGGCTAATTCAGGAACAACAACGGATAAACAGTGAAATAGCTCAAGCCAAGGCACAATTGACAAACACAATTGCCACGACTAAAACTGAGCTACAGGATAAGATTGCCCTCAATCAACAAAGTATTGCCGACATTGATACTCAGCTAGGCAAGCAAATTATAGAAAATGATAAAAAAATAGCGGAAATTGCTAGCCAAATCAGTCAAATAAAACAAAATCTAAAATATCAGGAAATCAAGGCTCCCGTAGCTGGAACAGTTTTTGAACTCAAGGCTTACCCAGGCTTTGTTCCGACTAGCGGTCAAACCGTTCTTGAAATCGTACCTAATGACGCCCTAATTGCTGAAGTATTTATTCCAAATAAGGATAGGGGTTTTGTTAAAGTAGGGATGGATGTCGATGTCAGAGTTGATTCCTTTGACTTTAGTGAGTTTGGTGATATCAACGGCAAGTTAATTTGGATAGGTGCTGATGCCCTCCCGCCGGATGAAATTCATCCTTATTATCGCTTTTCTGCTAAAATTCAGCTAGAAAAGCAGTTTATCGAAGTTAACGGTCAGGAAACTTCTCTAGAATCAGGTATGTCAGTGAAAGTGAATATTAAGGAGAGAAAGCGTCGGGCTATCACTATTTTTACTGGTTTCCTGACCAAAAAGTTGGAAAGTCTGCAGCAGTCTAGGTAAAGAATTTGAGTTCATCCGAGAAAGCTTAGTAACGCTGGGCGGAAGTCACTTACTACAATGCCTCCCCATGGGGTATAATTCTAAGTCGCGTACAATTTGTCAATTATCTTTTACAAATCATTAATTTAAAGCTATAAGCCTTGTTAATTATAGCTTTGGAGGCTTTTCGCTCAAACTGCGATCGCCGCCACTGCAGATGGCATCCTTTTTCAGCTTAACCTGCACAACCCCAGTCAGACGGTCAAAACAGGAGACAAAATCGCTCGGATTGCCCCCAGTCAAACTTTTTTGGCGATCGAGGCTTTAGTTACCGCTCAAGATATTAGTAAAGTTAAGACAGGACAACCAGCACAGGTAAGAGTATCTGCTTGTCCTTATCCAGACTGATGCCATTTCACCTCCAGGCAATAGTGCTGCTTCTACTGCTCACACAAATTCTGCCAGTCAAAAATTGGCTGCTGTGGCTGCTTTTTATCAGGTAAAAATTGAGCCAGAAAGCCTTTCTCTTGGTAGAGATAAACACCAGTGTGCGCTCCAACGTTGATATTATTTCTAGGGAAGAGAGTGTGCTTAAATTTCTACTCAGGAAGGCAAGGCCGATCGCAGACTTATGATCTCCATAAGCCCTAAAACAAAAGACTAATTAATGTACATTTTTGCTATTATGTACAAAATAATCGATAACTATTGCAGATGAAAAGCTACACTCTGACACAAATCCGTAATCAACATGGTGAAGTGTTTGATAAAGCTATAGTTGAACCAGTGCTAGTCACCAAACAGAAACGACCTAGCCATGTCATTCTCTCAGCAGAAGCTTATCAAAAACTGATCGCCAGACTAGAAGAACTAGAAGATTTAAACTTAGGTAGAGCAGCAGAAACCGCACTAAGCCAATCTTCAATGGTGGGAAGTGAAGAATTTACAGCTACTCTAGAGAAACTAGCCAATGGCTAAACTTGATGGTTTAGAAACGGTTTTAGATTTCTTAAAAGGATTACAACCCAAAATCGCAGCCCAAATTGCTAAAAAAGTATTGTCTTTCAACATTGACCCTTTACCTACTGATAGTAAACAGTTAAAAGGATATCCTGGTTATTATCGGGTAGATAGTGGTGAGTATCGTATCGTTTATCGGTTCAAACCCAAAGAAGATTTAGTAGAAGTAATTCTAGTCGGCAAACGTAACGATGACGAAGTATATCAAAAATTAGATCGTTTGTTAGAATAACCGCTTATTTTAAAAATCCGCACTTGCAGAATTAGACTGCAAAGTGGCCAGTGCAGGTGTGAGAAATTTGTTGAAATACAGTTGTGTTCGTCTTTTGTGCAGCATCATTAAGATGATTTTAGTTTAATGACAACCAATCTCAAAGAATGTCTTTATCACCATCTCACGCAGCTTGTTAGGGAAAGAGATCCCTATGTTGCTTCTGGGGGACATTTCTTTGTCCGACAATACCTTTATCAACAGTTAGGGCAATGGGGTACGGTGGAAACCCATGAATTTACTGTTAGAGGCAAAACCCATCAAAATTTGATCCTTAATCTTCCCAGTAATAATAAAAAAAAATTGCACCCAATTTTAATTGGAGCGCATTATGATGCAGTTCCGGGAACCCCAGGGGCAGATGACAACGCTACCGGAGTAGCTGGGTTATTGGAGTTAGCCCGAGCTTTTGCTGCCAAACCGCCTAAATACTCAATTCGTCTAGTCGCTTTTGACATGGAAGAATATGGTATGTTGGGCAGTACTGCTTATGCTGCTTATCTCAAACAACAAAAGCAACCCCTAAAGTTAATGCTGTCTCTAGAAATGCTGGGATATTACAATGTTTCTCCTCATTCTCAAAGCTATCCAGCAGGATTAAAATACTTTTATCCCGATCGCGGTAACTTTATTGCTTTGATAGGGAACTTAGTTACAATTCCCGAACTAATTCGTCTCAGCGGCATTATCCGTCAGCAAGGAACTCCCTGTGAGTGGTTGCCCGTTCCCAACAGTGGTAAATTATTACCTCAAACTCGATTGAGCGATCACAGTCCTTTTTGGGACAGGGGATATCGTGCTCTAATGGTCACGGATACGGCTTTTTTGCGCAATCCTCATTATCATCAACCCAGCGATACGTTAGAAACTATTGACTTAGATTTTCTTGCGGGGGTTTGTCAGGGGTTAATTGCAGGAATTTATTCTTTGTAAAGAAATTTTAGAGTAAAAAGAAAACTGCAATATTTTACTTTGATGGGCTAAGAGAAGAGCTAACGCCGCACCTAACAAGGCAACTGCTGCAAGGGAAATGGGGACTGGGAGCGATTCGCCAATTGCAAAAAAGATCAAAACAAACGCAACAATTAACATCCCTATCATTAAAACTTTAGGATGATTGATTTGAGGGTGAGGTAATTGACCTAATTTTCAAATTTGGTGCGCCATATCTGAGAAAATATAGCAGGAGTCAGAAAGACCTTCGGTAGTCGCTATGGACCCTTCGGGAGCGCGTACAGAAGTATAATTCTTAAACTGCAATGATTTGGGCTATTCAATGTGTCCTAATCTTTTTGACTACCGCTATATAAAAGGACATAAGCTTAAAACCGTTAGGACAGCGATCGCACCTCCCAAACTCAATCGAGAAAGATAATCTAGAAAACTAATATTAATAGAATCTCCAACTATAAACTTCGCTGAATCGCCTACTAAAGTTAATAATCCCGCACTATTGGCAACGAACTAATAATTAGCTGAAGAGTTAATAACTAAGTATAAGAAAATCTCGAAAAAATTATTCTTCAACTTTCTTTTTCTTTAGTTGACCGAGCTTGTTCTTTGAGCTCGTTATTTTGTGGATTATTTATGCAGATTCCTCTATATTTTAGATTAGCTTTAGGTAAAGGTGCAGGAATTGGCTGATAGTTGGGTTTTTTCCAAGAAATTCCGCGATATTTACCTACTATTGAATCTCCATTCTCTTTAACTGAAGAATTACTAGACTCGTCGCTGACTAGTTCATTTTCTTCTCTCTTTTTTGGTTCCTCACTTTCGGAAATATTTGCCTTCTCTACTTTAAACCAGAATTTCTGACTCCAAGCGATAACCAGAACGAGAATCAAAAGTTGAAGCTCCCAGGGAGCTAAAATCAAACTTAAAACAAGAGTAAAAACAGTTACTGCTCCTGTAAGGTAAGAAATCTCTGCATCCGAATTATGAGTGATATAGAAGGCTACTAAAGCAGTTAATAGCGGAATCAGAAAGATCCAATGTATCTCAATAGTCATATGCAAGAACCAAAGTAAAGATAGCTATTCAAGATAAGTATCTTGGAGATAGCCATGAATATTTTGATATATCAGTATCATATATCTTAGTCTTTACCTGATACCCAATCCGTAACACCTAATATCTTTACTCGAACGAGGCGTCCTCGCTCAATTTAAAAATACGTTAAATTCTCTGAGTTTAAGTCAGATGGGAAAATAAAATTTTAATACCAATAAAAATTAAAATCGCCCCGCCAATCATTTCTGTTTTAAACTTACACAAACTTCCCCATTTGTGTCCGAGATAAACACTAATAAATGACAGCCAAAAGGTAACGATACCGATTAGAGCAGCATCAGACAAAATTGAAGATTTTAGTAAAGATAAACTTAAACCAACAGCTAATGCATCAAGACTAGTAGCAATAGCCAATCCGAGAAGAGTATAAGTATCTAAAGGATTAAACTTTGTATCTTCGGTTTCTTCTTGGAGCGACTGATAAATCATTTTGCCGCCAATAAAACTCAGTAAAGCAAAGGCAATCCAACTATCTATTCCTGAAAGTAAATCTCGAAAACTCAGTCCGGCTAACCAGCCAATTAAAGGCATTAACATTTGAAAAACGCCGAAGAAAAGAGCTATTTTAACTGCCTTATTGAGTTTAATATGCTTGATTGTTAAGCCACTAGTGAGAGAAACAGCGCAAGCATCTGCTGCTAGTCCTACACCCATTAATGTAGTATTAATTATTTCCATCGAGTAATGTTTGGCAAGTTTATCTTTTAGTTACAATATAGTTTAACTGATTTTGTCTATTATTATTTATCATGTTTAAATCATTTTCTTTTCATTTATTTTTCATATTATGATTATTATTTTTCAAGTTAATTTTAGAATTAAAAACAAATTAACAGGCTATTTGTAAAGTAAAGAGATCTATTAAAACTCTCACCAAAGAGACTTCTCCACTCACCCTCTTCCAGTATCGATTCAGACCGCGGGAACAAGTTCGAGGCGATCGAGCGCTTACAAAGGTTTAAAGCGAATATATTTGATAATGCTTTATTTTGGAATCTCCGAGCGGAACAACGGAATCGCAGCTATGGTGGCTAACAACTGTACAATGCTGAAGATCGCTAGTGTAGGACCAAAGCCCAGACGAAGTACTTCGCCGAAGATAAAACCTCCAATACCAAACCCAGCGAACAAGGTGAAAACTGTGAGTCCCATTCTCTGCCCTAAACTCTGAGAGCCACCCAAATCAGTCACAATCGCAGCAAATAATGGCTGGGTCAAATCATAGCCTAGAGACAAAATAGCTATTGCTCCAATAACAACACTTAAGGGAACCTGAAAAATCATCACAGCAGTAGCAATAGCAGCAATACCGAGTCCAGGTGGAATGAGCCATTTGCGTCCCCATTTGTCTGCCGCTCGTCCGATTGCGTTGCTGAATAAAAAGCCAGGAATTCCGTAGCCCAAAATTGCCAACCCAATTCCAAGCTCTCCTAATTCATATCGTTGAGATAAGTAAAGCCCCAGCCAGGTGTAAACTCCAGAGTGGAAGATAGCGTTCAAAAAGATATAGACATAGGTCCGCTTACCACGTCCAGTTGACAGTAAGCTATAGTACCCCACAAAAATCTCTTTCACAGATGGCATTGACGCCACATGCGGACGATCGAACAGCGCACCGTAGCGGCGTAAACGCCATAGAATGACTACTGTTGTGGAAGCTGTCAGAACAAACAACATCTGCCAACCGACAAAGGGTTCGAGAATCGCGCCGCCAGTGGAACCTAAAGCCATTCCGCCTTCCATCGCCGCAAACAGCAAGCCGATCGCGCTACCTCGCTGCTCAAAGGGAAATAAATCTCCGATCAGTGCGATCGCCAGTGGAATAGCACCGCTGGCCCCTAGCCCAGTTAAGAGTCGCCAAAAGAGGAGTTGCCAGGCAGACTGTGCAGTTGCCGTCATTGCTGTAGCCAGGATAAAAATTATGAGTGAAGCTCGGATGGTAGACCAACGACCAAAACGGTCTGAGAGTATTCCGTAGAATAGTCCCGTTAGAGCGTAGGTAAGCATATATGCTGGAATGACCAGACCGATCTGTTGCGCTGGAGCTTGAAAAACCTCCGAGAAGCGGGGGATGAGCGGCGCAATCATGTATCCTTGGAAAAAGATCGAGCCAGCTACTACGGAAAGCAGCCCAAAAAATCGCTGATGCTGTTTCAATCTTTGTTTCAAGTCCGCTTCTTCTATATGCCTAGATGAGCGATCGTACATAATTTCCTTAAAGTTACAGAGCAAGTTTTTCAGTTGTGGACTTTTCATGCCCTCACATTGGCAGCACGCATTACACTTTGCTGCCAGGCAAAGCGAGTCGAAGCTAGCGCTTCCTTCAAATTTTTCTAATTGAAAATCTATTTCTGCTGAGCAGGCTGTTTTGTCGGCTGCCGTGAGTTCTTAATCTTTAAGATATGGTTTAAGCGCTATATTGTCTAATTAAGAATTGGCATGAGCATCATCACTGCCATGAATTACGAACGAATCGATCTCAATCTTCTAGTGGTCTTTGATGCGATCATGACGGAATTGTCTGTCACGCGGGCAGCAGAGCAACTATGCATGACTCAATCAGCGGTGAGCAATGCTCTAAAGCGGATGCGTCGAATTCTCAATGATGAACTGTTCATTAAAGTTCCTAGCGGGGTCAACCCCACGCCAAAAGCAGTTGAAATTTGGCCTTCTATTCATGATGCCTTAGCTCAAATTCGGCAAACTCTTCAGCCGTTTTCATTTGAGCCAGCTCTATCCAAACTTACATTTACATTTGTCGTGACTGACTACATTGCCACTTCCACCGTATCGCTCATCCTGCCGATTATGCTGAGGCGCTTGGAGCGGTCAGCACCTAATCTTAATCTCCGATTTTTTCCCACTACGAACGCGAATGCTTCAGTTCTATTAGAGCGAGGAGAAGCAGATATGGCGCTTGGTGTGTTTCCGAATCCTGGAACCCGATTTAGAACCTATACCTTAGTGACAGAAGAGTATGAGTGTGTGATGCGGTCTGACCATCCCTTAGCTAGTTCAAAGCTAACGCTCAAAAAATTTGTTGGAGCAAAACATCTGCTGGTCAGCATGACGGGAGAACCAATCGACTTTGTAGACCAACTGTTAGAAGAAAAAGGACTGAAGCGACGAATCGCTCTAAGGATTGCTCAATTTGCATTAGCACCTGTTTGCATTATAAATTCCGATCTGATTGGCACACTTACATCTCGAATTGTTCGCAATTCTGAACTGAAGGACAAACTACATGTGACACTGCTGCCACTTGAGGTGGAGCCAAAGCCTATCAGAGTGATGTGGCATGAACGCAATCAGCAAAATCCTGCCCATAACTGGTTGCGCTCACTGCTGATTGAGGTATGTGAAAGTGTTTAAAAGCATGGGCTGTTGCCTCTTGTCTTGCTGATATCTAATCTATCCGTCTATTGCTATATTTCCTATCCCAGATGTTGCATAATTCGGGTATGAATTAGTTAGCATTGGAACTGACACGGAGACACGAGGAGGAATGCTATCGCCGCGTCTCCCAAAACCGCGTCCGCAAAAATCATATCTTAATTCAGCAAAGCTCCTATCCCACTACCGATAATCCTTCCACAATTAGTGATGGAGTATAGCAAGAACCATTCCAAAGACAGTCATTACCCAAAGCAACTACCTGTTTTAGCACGGTGTAAACATTTCCTGCAATCATTGTATCTTTAACTCTACCTACTACCCGACCGTTTTCCACCTGATAGCCTAAGTCTACGTTAATCGAAAAATCACCAGAAAGATCTGCACCGCCGCCTAAGATTTGGTCTACAATTACCCCTTTATCTAACTGATGAATTAAATCTTCTAAGGAACCGCGATCCGGTTCGACAATTAAGTTAACTAGAGAAGGAGTAGGATAGCTTCCCAAACCAGGACGAAAACCGTTACCAGTAGTACCAGTACCTAATTCTCTCCCGATGGTGCGATCGCAATAAAAATTTTCTAGCCTTCCTTGGGTAATTAAAGCTAGGGATTGAGTTAAGGTACCTTCATCATCAAAAGGACAACTATATGGTTCTTTATCTGGTTGTTGGGAGAGAGTCAATAGTTCGCAAACAACCAATTCTCCTTTTTTCTCACTCCAAGGAGAAGAACCTTCTAACACTCGCTTACCGTTTAAAGCAGCCGAAACTGTTCCCCATAGCATTGTAACGGCATTAGCCGTAAACAGAACCGGAACTTTACCCGTCAGTGGTGCCGTATTGGTTTTTGCCCAATCAAGACGTTGCAAAATCTGTTTGACGATAAGGTCGGGATTTAGTTTGTCCCTACTATATTCTCCATCGTAAATCCCTAAAAAATCTTCTCCTCGCACCAATTCCACGCCGAGATAGTAGCTGAGAGAGGTATCGGTGTATTGACAATCAAGTCCCTGGGAATTAACTAGAGTAGTAGTTTCCTCTTCGCATTCAAACTCTGCCGAACAAACTACTTCAGGATGGGCTTCGCGCAACTGAGCGATCGCTTTTTTACCCATTTCAATTAAAGTTTCTACAGGCAGAGTTTGACCGACATTAGGACGAATATCTATCCGCGCTTCTGTTAGTTCGACCGTTTCTGGTAGATTTAATTGGGAGAGGGCAACTGCTTTGTCTACCAAAACTTCTGGGTCAAATTGTCCATAAGCTACTGCCAATCCAGGGCAACCGTCGCGCCACAATCTTAAAGCCGTTCCCTCTGATTGAGAACTTTCTAGCTGCTTGAGACGATTTCCTTCAAAAAAGACGGGATGAGAGAGCGATCGCGCCTGATAAACTTCTGCCTCAGTTGCACCTTTGTTTTTGGCAATTTTTAATAGTTGTTCTAGCTCTCTTTTCATATGCAATCCGTTTAATTAGTAGTAATAAAAAAATCTCCGCGTCTTCTGATGAGGGGGAGACTCGGAGAAGGATTTATTCCCCGCGTCGCCGTGTCCCCCTGTCTCCCTGTCCAATACCCCGCGTCAACCTTATTGATAACTATTCAAGCGGACTCGATCTCATTTCCCTCTCACTTCTTTAACAGCCAAAATCCAGCAAAAGACTCGGATTCGGGAGATGATTGTACGGCAAGAAAATGTACTCCCCGAGCCTTCTGTTTCGCCGCCTCAAATTCTTTAGCTTCGTCAACGGTTTGCGGGTTAGTCAAGTTAATTAAAATCCAGCTATCGCTAACTCCTGTCTGTAAAACCAGTTGAGAGCGCACACCGGCTTCTAACTGTAACCCACATATTTCTAAACCCGACATCCAAGCAGCAAAAGGAGTAGCGCGAGGTGAAAAAATAATTAGCCCCGGAATTTTGGTTTCTGGCGCGAGTTCAACTATAGAAAGGGGAAATGCTTCGCCAAAACTTATATCCCATTCATTCATTTCTGTCAAAGCTGCCGCTTCCAAACTAACAAATGCCCATCTATCTCCCTTGTCTCCCCTAACAGCATCCGGTAAAGGAATGGGATTCAATACCGGATATTGTACCGTGGCAGAACCGTCTGCTTGGGAGTCATATCCGGGTTCGTTAGGATATACTTCTTTCATTCTCTCTTCCAGCCATCGCTCTAGGAAGTAGGTGCGGCAACTGGGGGCGGCAACAATACCTGCATCCTCACAGGCTTTTGTAATCATATTATTCATCTGACGGCGAAAGAAGCGGATTTTTTGCGGCGGTGCTGGTGCTTCGCTCATAGCTTTTTCAATCGCTTCTCGCAACCAAATTGAATTAACTGTTTTGCTCGAACAGTATTGAGCGTATTTAAATAGAGATTCGGGCATTTGCTCGACATCGGTAGGACTCTCACAAATTAGTACTTCCCACAGTTTTTTGTTATTTTCATCTAAAATTGGACGGGAATAAAAATCGAGTTCCCAAATCGTTTTACTCATAGCAGCTACATTAGTCACCAGTCATTAATTATCAGTGTACAGAGATCGGCGTCCTATCCGTACATCGAGGATGATAACAAAAAGGGCGATCGCCAATTACCTAAAAATCGCTATATAAATGGCTACGATAGCTATACTTTTCGTTTTCAACTTGACTTTATCTAACGATATAACCCAAAAACAATGTAGGAGCTATCTTAGAGTCGGAGCATTTTTAGTAGTCGGTACATTAAGGCATTGAAAAAATTGAAAGGCAAAAATACCGATAAGCACCTGAAAGTTTTACCAAAGCCATCAAACTTAATCCTAAATATGTGGATACTTAATTTTTAAAAAAGTTGCATTTTATAAATCGAGAAAATATCAAAGCGCGTCGCAGATTATACTTAAATTTTTTAATAGGTAAAGGGAGCAAGATAGGGGACTGTGAGGCGAATCGAATTCAGTACCGGGCTTTCAGGAACCGCGGAATGCAGTCACGGTCCCTCGGCTTGTACGCCCCGTGATTTTTACGTTCCTTTTCTCTATTAGTCGTTTGCCCAAATTTTTCATTTGAAATCTAGTCCGTAGAACGGATGTTAGTGAAAATGCCAACTAAGCTTTTTTATCCGCTTGGGGCAACTTCCTATTTTTCAATAAAGTTAAGAGCAACGCCATTCATACAGTAACGTCGACCAGTGGGGCGGGGTCCATCATTGAAAACGTGACCGAGATGTCCGCCGCAGCGACTGCAATGCACTTCTGTTCTGGTCATGAACAAAGAACGGTCTACCGACGTGCCAACTGCATTTTCAATGGGAGCATTAAAACTCGGCCATCCCGTTCCACTATTAAATTTAGTTTCCGAAGTAAATAAGGGCTGACCGCAGCCAGCACATACATAGATACCCTTTGCATATTGTTTATCTAGAGGGCTGGTACCGGCTCTTTCGGTTCCGTGCTTGCGCAATACACGAAATTGTTCTGGTGTTAAACTTTCCCGCCACTCTTGTTCGGTTTTTTGAATTTCAAAGTTTTCGTTGGTAGTTGTCATAAATTTCAATCTCCACGCTCGATTTTAATTAATTTAAATTAATATCTATTAATCATTGTTAATAAAAAAATAGGGAAAAACAAGGATAGAACTTTTCGTGATAACCGATAGTAGGGGACGGGGCGTACGAGCATTTGAGGAAACCTCAAATGACAACCCCTCCGATTGGCTCTCACCGTCCGCCCTGACGCTCCGCGTAGTGAGGCGAGGGCGGGGTCAGCCCCTTACGAAGTCTAGCGGTGCACGCCCCTACAAAGTTCAAAATTTCCTATCTCCTGTTCCCTCTTACCGCTCTTAATTCAACTTGGGCTGTTGCTCGTGCCACTCTGTCGCCTGTTCGTAAGCATAAGCTACGCGAAACAACACATCTTCTCGCAATACATTTCCAATCAATTGCATGCCAATTGGTAAACCTTCCTCATCAAAACCACAAGGAATGCTCATTCCGGGTAAACCAGCAAGATTAACAGGAATAGTCATTAAATCCAGAAGATACATACTTAGAGGATCGGCTGTTTTATCTCCAGCTTTGAAAGCAGTAATAGGAGAAGTAGGGCAAACTAAAACATCTACTTGCTCAAAAGCTTTTTCAAAATCTTGTTTGATCAGGGTACGCACTTTTTGTGCTTTGAGATAGTAAGCATCGTAATATCCAGCCGAAAGCGCATATGTACCCAACATAATCCGCCGTTTCACCTCGGCCCCAAAACCAGCAGCGCGAGTTTTGGTATACATCTCTAGGAGATTGTCCGCTTCTTGACGCAAACCATATTTAACTGCATCGTAGCGGGCGAGATTAGCAGAGGCTTCGGAAGGAGCAATGATATAATAAGCGGGTAATCCGTAGCGGAAACGAGGACAGAAAATTTCTTGAACTTCTGCGCCTAACTCTTCCAATTGTGCGATCGCTTTTTTTACTGCCTCTGCTACTGTTGGGTTTAAACCTTCTCCGAAAGTTTCTTTAATTATTCCTACCTTTAATCCGCCTTTCTTAAAGTCTGGCTTGAGGAATTGGGTATAGTCGGGAATTTCTACCTTAAGACTAGTAGCATCATAGGGATCGTGTCCGGCAATCGCGCCTAACAAAATCGCCGCATCTTCCACACTTCGTGCAAATGGTCCAATTTGATCTAACGAAGAACCAAAAGCTACCAAACCAAAACGAGATACTAAACCATAAGTTGGCTTCATTCCTACCACGCCACATAGAGAAGCTGGTTGACGAATCGAACCCCCCGTATCCGAACCCAAAGCAACTACACATTCTTTGGCAGCCACTGCAGCTGCAGAACCGCCAGAAGAACCTCCAGGAACTCTTTCCAAATCCCACGGATTAGCAGTGACTTGAAAACCGGAATTTTCTGTCGAACTGCCCATAGCGAATTCATCTAGATTGGTTTTGCCCACCATTACCGCCCCAGCATCTTTTAATTTCTGGGTAACGGTCGATTCGTACGGAGGGACAAAATTTCCTAAAATGCGAGAAGCACAAGTAGTCTTAATCCCTTTAGTACACATATTATCTTTAATAGCGATCGGGATTCCTTCTAGCAGTCCAATTGCTTCTTTAGCGGCAATTTTGGCATCTACTTGCTTGGCTGTCTCTAAAGCTACATCGGGGGTAACAGCCAAAAAGGCGCGCACTTTTGGTTCTAAAGCTTCAATGCGTTCCAGAGTTTCTGTTGCTATTTCTGTAGCAGAACGCTCTTTACTAACTAATTGTTTATGTAACTCCCGTATAGATGCCATATCCATAACTCAGCTTTTGTCATGAGTACCAGTATAAGAGGTTATGGTTACAGAGTTGGGTAATAAAATATCTCAAGAGGAAGTTGTGGTTTTTAACATATTATCTCGTAATACCAATTACTCGCTTGCTCGGGCGATCGCTCTTTTCTGCTCAGAGTCATACCAATTTCTCTATTTCTTCTCGATTGATTCCTATTTTGGAGTCTAACAGAGCCAATTTGTCAGTAATTAAGCAATAGATTAGGTAAGGAGAAAAAACAATGAATGCTGCACGAGTAGCACTTGAGATTCGTGACCGATTGAAGATAGACGATGCTGGCTGTATATTGCCTCGGTGCGGGCATTGACTTGGCTAGCAGCGAAGAGTTATATCGATAATGTTTGGTTTACGGGTCAGACAAGTATTTTGAGTTCTTCCCCTAATCATTCACGCCAAAAGAAGAAATCATGGCACGTTCATTCTTGTGTCGCAAATTTATTCGCCTGCTGCAAGCGGCTCATTTACAATCGCCTACAACTGAAATCACTACTCTATCATCTTCCAGAAAATCGGGCTGGTCGCGCCGACGATTCCTGAGATTCTCAGCCCTAGCCGGAGGAGCCACCATTGCTACCACTGCCATTTCTGAACTTTCCCGCCTGCAAACAGCCTGGGGGTATGGTGAACCAAAAGTAGCGATCGTCGGTGGAGGGATTGCCGGACTGAATGCCGCCTACCAACTGAAAAAGCTGGGTTTAACTGCCACCGTCTACGAAGCAAAATCCTATGTCGGGGGACGAATTCAGTCTCAAACGGTTGTCAGCGATAACTTAGTAAATGATTTGGGCGGTAGTTTTGTCAATACGGATCGCGAAGATATCTTGGTACTGGTGGAAGAATTTGGGCTAGAATTGTTCGATCGCGTTGCCGATGCTGACCGCATTGCTTTTCCCGAAACTGCCTACTACTTCGACGGCAGAGCCATCCCCGAAGCTGAACTACTCGATTTGCTGCGTCCCCTTGCCGACCAACTGGCGATCGATGCCACTTTACTTGACGAAGACTTTGATACCTATGCCTCGCAATTCGATCGACTTTCCGTTGCCGATTACCTAAATCAACATAGTGACAAAATTTCGGCTTCAGTGATCAGTTATCAGTTGAAAGTAAACGAGCGAGCGAGTCGCTCTGCTCATCTGTTTTAAACAGTCTTCAGTAATTTTAACTCTAATCAACAATTTTTGCTCTAACTCAACCGGCGAATAGCTTCGAGTAGACCTTTAGCTTTGTTGAGAGTTTCTTGATATTCTTTTTCTGGTTCGGAGTCAGCCACTAAACCCGCTCCTGCTTGGACTGATACCAAATGGCGGTCGTTTTGCTCGGGACGAACTATCATCGTTCGGATCGTAATGGCACTATTTAGTTGTCCCTCAAAGTCGTAATAGCCATAAACACCTGAATAAGGACCCCGGCGTTCTGGTTCTAATTCATTAATAATCTCCATTGCCCGAATTTTCGGCGCACCGCTAACAGTTCCCGCTGGAAAGCAGGCTTTGAGTAAGTCCCAAGCAGTTTTATCTGGTTCTAATTCGCCGATGACATTGCTGACAATATGCATCACGTGGGAATAGCGTTCTATTACCATTAATTCATCTACTCGCACGCTTCCCTTGACGCAGACGCGCCCGAGATCGTTGCGTCCCAAATCGACTAACATGACGTGTTCGGCAATTTCTTTGGGGTCTTGCAATAAATCCTTGGCTAAAGCTTCATCTTCGGTTCCCGTGTTACCTCTGCGTCTAGTTCCAGCAATAGGACGCAAAGTTGCTTTGATTTTGCTATTTTCCAACCGTTCTGCTTTAACCATTACTTCTGGAGATGAGCCAATAATTTGCCAATCCCCAAACTGATAATAAGCCATGTAGGGAGAAGGATTGATCGAGCGTAGAGAACGGTAAAGATTGAAGGGATGACCGGTATAAGTTGTGGATAGCCTTTGAGAGAGGACAACTTGAAAGATATCTCCCGCACGGATGTAGTCTTTAGCTTTCTTTACATTTTCACAAAATAGCTCTTTTGGCGTATTGCTAGAGTAGGCTAATTCCTCGTCATCTTGCTGGCTAGTTGGGGCTGTCTCTCTCCATTCCAGAGATTTGGCTTCTATTGGCAGAGGTAATTGCAGCTTGAGTACCAGTTTGGCAACGCGATCGCAAGCATTCTGATAAGCTTGTTGTAAATCTACCGTTCGATCTTGTAAATCGGCGTAGGCGATCGCCCAAATTTTTCGCTTGACCTGATCGAAAATAATCAAGTTGTCTATTTGCAGCCAAACGCCATCAGGCAAATCGGTTTCAGCAGCTCGATACACCGATACTTTCGGTTCGATCCAACGAATTAGTTCGTAGCCCCAAAAACCGAATAAACCGCCTATTCCTGGTGGTAGTTCGGGCAATTTTACCGGATGGATTGATTCTAGACAGCGAGCGAGAATATCGAAGGGATTACCTGTAAATCGTTCTAGCGAGCCATCTCGGCGTGTTTGCGTGGTGATTTCTTCTCTAGCTTCTAATATCCAGACCGGATCGCAACCCAAAAAACTGTAGCGACCGAGTTTTTCTCCTCCTTCCACCGACTCGAGTAAGAAACTGTAGGGCTGACCGACACAAACTTTATACCAGGCAGAAACCGGGGTTTCTAGATCGGCGACCAACTCTTGATATACGGGGATGAAGTTTCCTTGCCGGGCTAAGTCAGAAAATTGAGTAAAACTGGGGAAAATCATGGTAGGCGATCGCGCGATTAGCAATTGAGAACTAGAGATTAGGTCATAAAAGATATTATCACCCAGTCTCCAGTTCCCTCATTATTTTTTTCCCGTCTCCAGTAGCACTAATTAAACGTCGTAAGGAGCTTTGCCAGAGAACTTCAGAGTTGCTGGTTCGGGATTGTCACCAATCTTCCTTTCAATTTTGCCAACATAGGGACGACCCTCGTTGACTGTTTCGGGGAAGACACCATCTGCCGGATGGATATAGACAGTTTCCCCATTGGGAAAGATACGGTAAATTTTATAGTCAGTGATTTTGGGTTTAAATTTAGTTCTGAGTTGTCTGCCTAAAGCCAAACATTGTTCTTTACGGGATAGATAAAGAAGGTTTTCACCTTCATTCATAATAGCCGCGCCGCCAGTAGGCATTTCAAACACTTGTTCTTTAGGACTCGTCCAAGTAATTGCATATTTTTCTTCTACCTCTGCTTTAGTGAGCAAGCCGCCAGTGCTGCCACCAAATTTGGGTGGTTGTCCAGATAGTTTAATGTCTTCTGCCATAAGAAAATTTCTCTCAAAGGTATTTCTTTAGGTATGTAGGGAATGCTATCACTGAGTTCAACCTCTTTTGATGGCTCTGTCAAGAACTGTAACAGTTTGTTAGTTTTTGCTTTGTCTATTTGGACCTCGTTTTTTTTTGCGACCATTTTTGGTGGTTTTGGATTTCGAGTCAGAGGACGATTGATTGTCAGTGGTAGGGGAAGAAGTAAATATAGGAATAGTGAAATGGAATTGGCTACCTTGGTTTTTACCTGCTGATTCTGCCCAAATTTCTCCACCCCAACCGCTGACAATTTGGCGACAAATAGCTAATCCCAGACCAGTTCCGCCCGTACTACGCCGCAATGCTCCTTCTTCCTGATAGAAACGGTCAAAAACTCGATCGAGACGTTGGGGTTCGATTCCTCTGCCCGTATCGGCTATAGTAACTTCTAAACTGCCAGAGCCATTAGTTTGGGCATCAATAGTAATTTGACCTTCAGCATTGGTAAATTTGCAGGCATTATCTAATAATTTTGCCAATACTTCCACTAACCATTCGCCATCAGCTTCTACAAGAGGTAATTTTGTCGAAGTCCAATTGCGAATTGGGGGGAGCTTTTCTTCCCGCAGGCGCGAGCGTACATTGCTTATTGCTAGCTCGACGCACTCAGCTAGAGATAGAGGTTCAACATTCCACTCGATCCGTCCGCTTTCTAGCCGAGAAAGGGTTAAAAAGTCCTGGATGAGTTGTCGCATCCTTTCGGAATCAGCTAGAGCGGTATTGAGCATTATCTGGCGCAATTCTGGGGACATGTCTGGTTCGCTAGCCAAACTTTCAAGGCAAACCTGAATGGTAGATAGAGGAGTCCTGAGTTCGTGACCAGTGATGGCGACTAAATTAGAGCGGGTACGGTCTAGAGCTTCTAGCTGTTCGTTGAGGTCTTCGAGGTTAGCATAGGCTTCTGCTTGAATCAAGGCTACTCCGATTTGGGTAGCGACAGCATCTACTAAAGCTACATCCTCTGATTTCCAGACAATTGGTACGGGTTCGCAATGATGTAACTCTACCATACCCAAAAGCCTATCTTTATACAGAACGGGCACTAATAACCAAGAGAAAATAGAACAATTTTGCACGAGGTTTTGCAGGTATTGTTCCTTTTCTTTACTTCTCGATTGTTGATTTATGCGGGGATCTTTATTGGTATGGTCAATACTAAGAGCTTCCCGTAATTCTACTACTTCTTTAAATAAGGGGTTCTCTTCTAACTGCCAACTCCTTCCTTTAATAGAATTAATACCCGGACGAATAAATTCGTGATTAATCGTTGCAGTAGCATCAGTTTCACTACAGCGATAAACAACACAGCGACAGACTCCCAATCCTTCTCCTAGCTTTTGAACTGCCACTCGCAAAATTTCTTCTATATCCAGCGAGCGACGAATAGCAGCGGTTACAGAGTTGAGCAGTTGTTCTTTTTGTTGTTTAATTGCTAAAGATTTATTAGCTTTGAGCAACTTGTATTGACCCGCCTGGAGATAAGTAACCAGCCTTTGGACAAAAGGGTCGGGATTAGCCAGAGGAGAGTCTGAAGTTACCGATTGCTTTGATTTGAGCGATTTTTTTGGTGCTGAAGTTTGAGAAAGCAAATATTGTTGACGAGCTTGTTCGATTTTATTTTGTAGTTCTGGTCGATAGATAAGAATGCGCTCTAAAAGAATTTTTGCTGCTTTAATACTTACTTGTCGGTCAAACGTCCAAATTCCTTCGAAGCGGCGGCTAGCATCTATCGCCGAACTAATTTTGTCATCCACAGTCGAGGTCAATTTTTCTCGACAGATCAAACAACTAGCATAATGCTGTCCGATAATTATTAGATGCCACTCTTGTGCCAGAACATCTGTTGGCTCAAAGGCAACCGTCTCGTAAACATGAGAACTATGTTTAAAATCTGTTTCTGGAGAAGCCAATACGTACACCTGGTCGCTCGTGTTAGCAATGCGTCGATAGCGATGAGCTTCCTGACGATAAAAGCGTTCTCGTTGAAAACTAGCAATTACTAGTGGATTATCCGAACCAGCCAGTACCCGATCTTCCATTGCGTGAGACAAGGCAGTAAGAGAAGATTTGAAGTACATTTGTGGTCGCCAACTAGGAAAAGATTGCAGCAGTTCTACCACCACAGATTTAGAGATGCTCATCTATGTTTTTTCTCTGTCTTAACAAACGCAGCATCGGTAATTAACTCGCCTAAAGCTTGAGGGAGTTCGACGTTAAATTAGATAAAGAATTGAATTTCGTCAATTTCGGGCGATCGCCTTTTGTGCGAGTAGTTTACTCCTATGAACATCCTACAAAAAATTGATGGTCAAACTTTAACCGAGTGGTTGTTGATTGGGTACGCCAATAGCACGAGGAAAATTCTCTGGGGTAGAAGAGTGTTTGCGCAGATAGATACAGTGACGAATGCTTTTAGTTAAGGGAGTTTTCCAACTCCTGACCAACTCGATTTTGCTACCCAGTTGCTCGGCAGCCGACTCTAACGTCAGACGATCCGCCTCACTCCAATGACCTCGATAGAGTATAACCATGCCCCCAATCTTAACTAGGGGAACGGCGTATTCTGCACAAACCGGAGCCTGACCTACAGCCCTAATTAAAGCTAAATCATACCTTTCTCGATGTAATTTCTGCTGACCTACTGCTTCTGCTCTACCAAATAAAGTTCGGACATTGCCAATTTCTAACTCCGTCACTAGAGTTTCTAAAAAAGCCACTTTTTTGCGAGTAGAATCGAGTAAAGTCACGGTCCAATGAGGAAAGGCGATCGCCACTGGCAAACCAGGAAAACCCGCTCCCGTACCGATATCTATAGTACTTAAGGGTTTTTGCTTCTCATTGTCTTCCAGCCAATTACTCACTCCTGATAGAGAATCCCAAAGATGTTTTTCCCAGAAATCCTCTGGCGCAGTAATACGAGTGAGATTGAGCAGGCGATTGCCCGAGACAATTTTGGTATGAAGTCGCTGAAATTGTTGCTGTTGCTCTTCAGGCTGCCATTGAAGGGTTTCGTACCAAATTTCCTTCATTAAAGGCAGCTCGCGAGTTTTACTCTGCTCCATTATCTTCATTGTCAATTGTTAGTTTTGAATGACTTAAACTGTTTGGTTCGACAAATTTTAATTCTCCTCGGTCGATCGACCAACAGCGATCGGCAATTTGCGTTAATTCTCCAGCATCATGAGTAACAATTAGTAGTGTCCAATGTTCCTTCAGTTTGGCGAGCAATTTGGTCAACTGGCGACGCATCGACCAATCCAATCCCGCTGTCGGTTCATCTAACATTAAAATATTTGGTTGGCGAATTAGTTGTACTGCTAGGGCAAGACGACGCTGTTGACCGCCGCTAAGAGCATGGGGAGAGGTGTTAAAGGCAACATGGTCTAATCCTACTTCTGCTAAAGCTTCTTTGACTCTTGTTGTTCCTAACTCCGGATGACCCAAGCGTAACTCTTCTAAAATAGTACTGCCGCAAAAATGTCGTTCGGGAAACTGAAAGACAATCCCTCCGAGTTGTTGTAGGTGGAGAGAGGTTAGTTCTTGAGTATGCCAGTAAATATTGCCTCCCGTTCTCTCTGCCAGTCCAGCTAAAATTTCCAGTAGGGTAGTTTTACCCGAACCGGAAGGACCGACGATCAAACCAAGTTCTTGGCATGCTAATTCTAAATTAATTTTTTTCAGAATAGGAGTAGGTGTAGCAGGGGGATGATAAATCAAATTATCGAGACAAAGCATTAATTAATCAATTATTCGAAATTCGGATCGACTAAACTAGGAAAAGAGCAAACAATCCATCGCGACTGAGGAAACATCGAGAGAATTTGAATCTTTCTAATTTCCTATCGCCCTAGATTATAGCTATACGCAATATAGCTAATCGCGTCTCCAAAGACAGGAACTAGCTAATTTAATCTTACGTCAGATACCCTAACTCTAGCGATCGCCTTACATGAATCAGATGACCTCAATCGCTTCTTGGAAAAAGTTTTCACTGACACTATCTGTTGCTGCTGCTGTTATTTTTACTTTTGGCAATCGTCCTCTTCTTGCGGCAGATCCTTTCAGAACTAATAATGTCCGGGATATTGGCGAGCATACAGAAGCTGCTTTTAAGACAATTTTTTTGCAGGGAGATTACAAAGCAGTTAACGGCGACCTTAATTTGGCAGAATCGGAGGAAGCAAGCGAACCCCTCGCTCATGCCATGAAAGGTTCTTTGGCTTTTACAGAGGAAGATTGGGAAACTCTCAAGGTTTATGCTTTAAAAACTTTAGAAACTGCAGAAGCTTTAAAAGCTACAGATCCTTTGCGCGGTAATCTTTATTTAGCTGTCGGTCACTTCTTGGATGGAACTTATATTTATGAAAAAGAGGGAGCCTTCGGAGCAATTCAGAAATTACAACAAGTTTTTAGATACTTTGATGCTGCAGAAAGTATCGATCCTAACGATCCGGAATTAAATTTGATCAAAGGATATATGGATTTACTTTTAGCAGTAAATCTACCTTTTTCTAGTCCAGAACAGGCGATCGCTCGGTTTGAGAAATATGCTGCTCCCAACTACTTAGTCGAGCGCGGATTGGCTGTCGCTTATCGGGATTTAAAACAGTACGACAAAGCTTTAGTATCTGTAGACAAGGCATTACAAGTTGCTCCAGAAAATCCAGAACTTTATTATCTCAAAGGTCAAATCTTAAGAAAAATAGGCAAAGAACAAAAGAATCTTTTAGTTCTAGAAGAGGCTATAGTTCATTTCGAACAAGCCATGCATAAATCCGAACAATTACCTCGATTTGTAGTCAAACCCCTGACAAGAGAACTAAGACAAACTCATGAAAGTATAGCGGAAATTCGAGCTGAGTCTGCAACTAGTGCCGCTGCGCGAAAGTAAAAATTCAAAACTCAAAAGGCAAAAGTTAAAAGAACAGTCAATAATTGATAATTAATAATCCGAAATGGGGTCAGCCGAAGGCGGTGACGTGCAGTCTTGGGAGGGGCTATCTCTTGAATTCAATTCAATAGTGCGGAATGCATTCCTTGGCGGTGAGGGTCGAAGCCAGATCGGCGGAATACCTCGACCCGTCCGAGTTCCGGCTTCCGCCTGGTTTATAAGCCCCGTTCCGCCGTGAGACGGACAGGGCGTACGAGGTCTGCCGTCGTACGGCAGACACAGCCCCTCGCCTGCTTGGACTTCGTTAAGCTAACCCATTGAAATGGGTTTGAGCTTTGAGCCGGAACTTTAGTTCTCGGCAAACTTGAACGTTGAGGAGGAAAACCAACCTACTCTGGTAGGGGTTTCCTCCCTAAATTAGGTTATTTGAACTATTACAATTACAATAACAATGATGACAACAGTCATCATCTATTGCGATTTTCAGTTGAGAGCAATAGATTCTTCTTTTGAAAACAAAAAAAAAGGGGAAAGGAAATTTTTCTAAATAATAACCTTTTCCTCAGCAGCAAAAATATATAAATTAATTTTTTTTAGTTGTAATTATTGTTTTATTGATAATTAGGAAGAGGAAATGCAACCGACTAATCCACAAAAATTTACAGAAAAAGCATGGCAAGCAATAGTCCGTACTTCAGATATTGCCAAACAAAATAAACATCAACAAATAGAAAGCGAACACCTGCTTAAATCCTTAATTGAAGAAGAGGGACTGGCTACCAGTATCTTCAACAAAGCCGATATCAGCGTGCAACGACTGCGGGATAAAACCGATGAATTTATTAATCGTCAACCAAAGGTAACTAATGTAGGCGATTCTGTTTATCTGGGCAGAAGTTTAGACACTTTGCTAGACCGAGCAGAAAATTTTCGCCAAGAGTTTGGTGACGAATATATCTCGATCGAGCATCTAATTTTAGCTTATGCCAAAGACGATCGCTTCGGTCGCAAACTCTTTCAAGAATTTGGTTTGACGGAAAATAAACTGAGGGAAATTATTAAGCAGGTAAGGGGTAGCCAAAAAGTGAGCGATCAAAACCCAGAAGGCAAATATCAAGCTTTAGAAAAATATGGTCGCGAACTAACTCAATTAGCCAGAGAAGGAAAACTCGATCCGGTGATCGGTCGTGATGAAGAGATTCGTCGCACGGTCCAAATTCTCTCCCGTCGCACTAAAAATAATCCCGTTCTGATTGGCGAACCTGGTGTGGGTAAAACTGCCATCGTCGAGGGATTAGCCCAACGGATTGTCAACCGCGACGTACCCGAATCATTGCGCGATCGCAAACTAGTTGCCCTGGATATGGGTGCTTTAATTGCTGGGGCAAAATATCGCGGCGAATTTGAAGAACGCCTCAAAGCTGTCTTGAAAGAAGTGACCGAATCTCAGGGACAGTTCATCATGTTTATTGACGAGATTCATACCGTAGTTGGCGCGGGGGCAACCCAAGGGGCAATGGATGCAGGTAACTTACTCAAACCGATGTTGGCACGGGGAGAGTTGCGCTGTATTGGTGCTACGACCCTAGATGAATATCGCAAGTATATTGAGAAAGATGCTGCCTTAGAAAGACGTTTCCAAGCAGTATTAGTAGACGAACCCAGTGTAGTGGATACTATCTCCATTCTGCGGGGCCTCAAAGAACGCTATGAAGTCCACCACGGAGTCAAAATCTCCGATACAGCTTTAGTGGCAGCCGCTACTCTGTCCAATCGCTACATTAGCGATCGCTTTTTACCCGACAAGGCAATTGACTTAGTAGACGAGGCGGCGGCAAAGTTAAAGATGGAGATTACCTCCAAACCAGAAGAACTCGACGAAATCGACCGCAAAATCCTTCAGTTGGAAATGGAACGTCTCTCCCTACAAAAAGAAGAGGACGAACTTTCCCGCGAGAGATTAGCTCGATTGGAAAAGGAATTGGCTAATCTTAAAGAAGAACAAGCTCGATTATCTGCTCAATGGCAATCGGAAAAAGAGATCATCGACCAAATTCAGACTCTTAAAGAAGAGATCGACCGGGTTAATGTCGAAATTCAACAAGCAGAACGAGATTACGACCTCAATCGCGCTGCCGAGTTACGTTATGGCAAGCTAACCGACTTGCAACGACAAGTCAAGGAAATTGAAGGCAAGCTGGAAGAAAGACAAACTACGGGGAAATCTCTTTTGCGAGAAGAGGTTACCGAATCCGATATTGCCGAAATTATCTCGAAATGGACGGGAATTCCCATTAGCAAATTAGTAGAGTCGGAAAAAGAAAAACTTCTCCATCTCGAAGAAGAACTGCACCAAAGAGTCATCGGACAAGATGAAGCAGTTAGTGCAGTAGCCGATGCAATTCAGCGTTCTCGCGCCGGATTGGCCGATCCCCAACGTCCTACTGCTAGCTTTATCTTCCTCGGTCCCACGGGGGTGGGTAAAACGGAACTGGCTAAAGCCTTAGCGGCAAATCTGTTTGACACCGAAGATGCCTTAGTACGCATCGATATGTCTGAATATATGGAGAAACATAGCGTTTCCCGGTTGGTAGGGGCACCTCCAGGATATATCGGTTACGAAGAAGGAGGACAATTAACCGAAGCTATTCGCCGTCGTCCCTATTCTGTCATTCTCTTCGACGAAATCGAAAAAGCGCACAACGATGTTTTCAACATCATGCTACAAATCCTCGATGACGGACGGTTGACCGACTCTCAAGGTCGTACGGTAGATTTTAAAAACACCATTATCATCATGACCAGTAATATTGGTTCTCAGTACATTCTCGATATCGCTGGCGATGATACTCGGTATGAGGAAATGCGATCGCGAGTTATGGATGCGATGCGCAATAGCTTCCGACCCGAATTTCTCAACCGCATCGACGAAATCATTATCTTCCATGCTTTACAAAAATCGCAGTTGCGGGAAATTGTCAAGCTTCAGATACAACGTCTAGAAGAACGGTTAGCAGACCAAAAACTGTCTCTGAAGATGTCGGACGCAGCATTAGACTTCTTAGCCGAAATCGGTTACGACCCAGTTTATGGTGCAAGACCCTTAAAGCGGGCAGTACAAAGATACTTAGAAACTGCCATTGCTAAAGCGATTCTGCGGGGCGAATTCAAAGGTGGCGACACTATCTTCGTCGATGTAGAAGACGAACGCTTGACCTTGAAGCGAGTGCCTATAGAGATGCTGACTTAAGAATCTTACAGCAGTTTTCAATTGAATAGACTACGTTAACCGCTATGCATTTATAAGTTTGCGAGAGTGCGCAGCCGGAGCTTGCATCCGGCTGACATATCTAAATTTAGTTGTATGAGTTTTTTTTTCGTCATCAAGCTTTTTAGCAACTGGGGGCGTTAGTTGAAATTAACCTAAAGGGTATAATATATACCGTATAAAATATAAATATTAACTAGGAGGCAATTAATGTCATTTAAGATTAAGCCTCAACTTGCACTGCTTCGTGCCAGGCATGGAAGGATTAGCCAATCTGAGTTATCTAGATAAACTGGCATCACACAAAAACAATTAAGTGCCTTGGAAACAGGGAAAACCAAAGGCATAACTTTTGAAACGCTAGCTAAACTTTGTCTGTTTTTCTCTTGCACCCCTAATGAATTGTTAGAGCTCGAAGCAGAAACAGAAGTAGATCCGCCTCCAACAACAGAAGAACTATTATTAGCTGATGAAATTATTTCTCGTGGATTAAGTCGTGCTATAACAACACTTAAGCGTCCAACAGAAGAAATTTGGACAGAATTTGACGCTATTAGAGCCAAAATAGCAACTCATGCCTCCATGAAAAGCGATCGCGAGACTGAGACAAGCGTTGATTAAAGTTGTTATAGATACTTCGGTTTTTATTGCTGCTCTTCTCAGTAAAAATCAGAAAAAAAAAATAAATAACTGATTAGCGAACCAACAAATTCCCAACCAAAGCTAAGAAAATAGCTGCAATCGCCCCAATAGCAGTGTTAATAATATTGACTATTTCATTAGTTAACCAAGCTATCCGAGACTGAAGGGTTGCGCCAATTAAACTTTCGATATTAGTGGCAATAAAAGCAGCCAAGACGCACCAAAAGATGCCCCAAAAATTAATTAGACCTACTCCCCAACCAACTAAAGCGATCGCTACAGATGCTATTATTCCCGCTACAGTTCCTTCTAAACTAACTGCTCCTTCCGTACCTCTCGGTACTGGTTGCAAGGTAGTAATTAAAAAAGTACGTTTGCCATAAGCCTTGCCTACTTCACTGGAAGTAGTATCTGCAAGTTTGGTGCTAAAACTGGCAACATAAGCGAGCAAAAATAACTCTTTTAGAGGATAATCCCAGAATAAAGTGGCTATCGCGCAGATAGTTCCAGTAAGAGCCGAACCCCAAACATTTTCCGGTCCCCGTGCTCCCGCTCTTTTTTCGGCAATTCCTTCTGCCTCTTTTTGTGCTATGCCAATGCGGGTAACGGCAGAACCTACTAGAAAATAGAACATTACCACTGCATACCCCTGCCAGCCCAGGGTTCCCCAGATTAGCACCCCTAAAATCCAAGCATGTAAATAGCCAGCAGGGGTAAGTAATTTTTTGGGTGCAAAAAAGGCGATCGCTAATAAAATACTATTCAATCCTGCTGCTATTAGCCAAGAACTATACCACTCATCGGTTAAGAGCATTAGTGACTACTATAAACAACGTCAGTATGCTCATAGTTTAGATCGGCTTTAAGTAGCATAGTACGGAACATATTAGTCCGAGCACAATCCAAATCAATGGATTGCAAATGCCAAAAATCTGCCTAGTTTTTCGATTTACCTCATAGTTTGAGCAAATTCATGATTTTTTTCCATTTTTTGTCCACAACTGCGTATGGTTACCAGTGAGAGTAAGACGTAGAAGCTTTTTGAGAAGGGGCTATAACTCCCTTGTTTTTCTTTTATCAGTCCAACGAGGCTATGGGGGTTGGTTCGTCCCACAGTTCCTTGCCTGCTTCGACTTCGTCAATTAGCTTCGGAAGATTAGTTCCTACCAGCGCTAGATCCCTAGCTTGCAATTTCCCTTAATATTACTTAATATTAAATATTAATCGAATCACTAGGAAGAGCAGCCGTGTTATCGTTAAGACCCCGAGTAGTAATTATCGGTGCAGGTTTTGCTGGAGTGAGAGCTGCTCGCGAATTAGCTAACTCAAATGCCGAGATCCTGCTAATTGACCAGAATAATTACCATACCTTTATTCCCCTACTTTATCAGGTAGCTACTGCTTTTATTTCGCCAGAAGCGATCGCTTATCCCATTCGTCGCTTACTACGACGCATTCCCAATGCTCATTTTCTCATGGCTCGGGCGAAGGGAATTGATTTTAGTGCCAAACTAGTGCAAACGGACAGCATCGGTATTTTCTATGATTATTTAATTGTGGCAACGGGCAGTCAAACTCAATTTCTCGGTGTAGAAGGTGCGCCTCAATATGCTTTATCCCTGAGAACATTGGAGGATGCTGTTGCCATTCGCAATCATATTCTAAGCTGTTTTGAACGAGCGGCGTACGTAACTGAAGAGAGTCAGCGACGACAACTGCTTACTTTTGTTATTGTAGGTGGCGGTCCCACCGGAGTCGAGTTAGCAGGAGCTTTAATTGAGTTAATTAAGCAACCACTTGCTAGAGATTATCCCCTTATAGATCCGCGACAGGCTCGCGTAATTCTACTACACTCGGGAGAACGTCTACTTGGCAAACTTCCCGAGCATTTAGGAAATTATACTTGCCGACAACTAAGACGCAGAGGTGTTCGAGTACACCTGCAAACCCGAGTTAGCTCTGTCACGCCGACTGCTGTAGAGTTAGAAGATGGAAATGTTATTGCAACCTCTACAGTTATTTGGACTGCAGGAGTAGAGGCAAATATTCCAACGGATACAGCAAAGCTACCCACTGCTAAAAAGAATAAAATTGTGGTCGAGTCGACACTACAACTACCAAAACAGCCTCATGTTTACGTAGTTGGCGACGTTGCTTTCGTCGAGCAAAACGGGAAACCGTTAATTGGCGTAGCTCCAGAAGCCTTGCAGCAAGGGACTGCCGTAGCTCAAAATATTAAACGGCAATTGCAGGGACGTTCTCCCAAACCTTTCGAATATTTCAATAAAGGTAGGGCAGCAATTATTGCTCGTAATGCTGGAGTGGCATATCTGTTTGGCAAAATGAGTTTTACAGGTTTTTTTGCCTGGTTACTTTGGCTGGGCATTCATCTGTACTATCTTCCTGGTTGGTCAAACCGATGGACAGTTCTTGCTAGCTGGATTCGGGATTATTTTACCCGAGAGCGGACGATTCGCCAAATTTTCCCTGCTCAGACTTCAATCTTAACTAATTCTAACGATTTAGAGCGACAGCAAGTTAAATTTGATTCTTAATGTTGGATGGAGGTAATTTAAAAAATGAAATACGTAGCACTAGCTGCTCGCATTTGCCTTTCTCTCATTTTTATTAAAGCAGGAATCAGCCATATATTAGGATTTTCAGACACGGTGTCGATGATGGCGCAACAAGGATTGCCATTGCCAAATATATTGTTAATCGGTACTATCGTTTTTCAACTTTTGGGTAGTATTTCCCTATTACTGGGTTATAAAGTTCGTATCGGCTCGATTCTTTTAATTATTTTCTTGATTCCCACAACTTTGATTTTTCATAATTTTTTAGCCGATCCCAACGAGATTAATGATTTTTTTAAAAATATCGGTTTGATTGGCGGATTATTAATGGTAATTTATGCTGGAGCAGGTGCAATCAGTTTGGATGCTCAAACTAAGAATTAATTAATAAACCTTAAGTTTCTAACCTCATACCTCAGTAGAGTAGATACATGCGTCAAAATGCCGTACAATAAATAGCAGACAGTTACTTATAATTTAAAGATGGCTAAGTCAACAAACAACTCCTCAGCTAGATTAGAAGCTCGTGTCAATCCAGAAGTAAAAGCATTGTGGCAAAAAGCAGCCGAATTAGAGGGGCGTACTTTAACTGATTTTGTAATCGCTAGCGTACAAGAAGCAGCATTTAAGGTTATCCAACGCCATCAAATATTAAAGCTTAATCGTGAAGATAGTGAAACTTTTGTAGCAACTCTGCTTGAACCACCTCAGTTTAATGAAGCTTTAAAAACAGCAGCCGTTAGCTATAAGCAAAAGATAAAGAGTTGATGGCATTACAAATTGAACCTTTAAATCGCAAACAACACAATAGGTCAGCTTTTAGTTATGGAGTAGATAGTCTAGATAACTACATACGCAGACAAGCGAATCAAGACTTAAAAAAAAAGATTGCGACGGTATTTGTTTTAATTGATTCTCCCAATACAAACGTAATTGCTTACTACACTCTTTCTTCTTATACCGTTGAGATAACAGAACTGGATAACTCCTGGGTCAAACGGTTGCCACGCTACCCCTTTCTGCCTGCTACTTTATTGGGTCGTCTGGCAGTCGATAGTAATTATCGAGGTCAGCATTTGGGGAAATTAATGCTAGTTGATGCACTCAAAAAATCGTGGGAAGCAACAGAAAGAGTAGCCTCTTTAGCTGTTATTGCCGAGGCTATAGATGAAAAAGCAGTCGATTTTTATCGCAAGTATGGTTTTCGTCCCTTTGTAAACAGCCCGATGAAACTCTATTTTCCTATGCAATCAGTTCGAGAACTTTGTCAGACTTTGAATATCTAGTTAATCGGCGAGAAGTAATGATGTGTACGAATTAAATGTACAAACAGCTTATAAACTAGGGGGAGGATCGAGAACATTGATTTGTACTAAAGGAGTGACATTAAAACCAGCTTCCTGTAAGTAAAGTTGAATTTCTCGCGTAAGGCGATCGCTAATTTGTGCCTCTGAGAGAGTAACACCGGATTCTCGTTGCACGTAAATTACGCTAAGCAATGTGTTTTGGTCTTCAATGTCGGAACGAGTAAATCGGACATTGGCTTCTACGAGTTTAACAAGGGGATCTGCCTCTACTAAATTCTGAATTTGAGCCGTGGCTCGCTGAGCGCGGCTGGAACGCTCGAACATGGGTGCATTGGCAAACTGCCAAGTTAACAATCCTACCAGTGCTAGAGTAGTAATACCGAGGACGACGGGAAATACCCATTTCTTGCCCCGCTTATAACGCGCTCCTTGAGAATTTAGCCCATAGAAGCGGAAAATAGCTGCTGCGGATAGGTTGATCCCGACTAGTTGCAACAGAATGAGGAATATACCGCTGATAATGATTTGAGGTCGTCCGAGGGCAATAGACATACCGAGAACCCCAACAGGCGGAGCCAACGAGGCAGCAACCAGCATTCCTACCGATGCCCCCGATACTAAACTACTCCGCTCTGACTGAACTAGATTAATTGCCCCTGCTGCCCCTGCGGCTAAAGGCAGCAGAACTGCTACGGCTGAAATTTGACTGTTATCTAGCATGAGGTTGGTTGCTACTTCTTGGCGCATAACTAGACTCAATAGGGCAGATACTACAACCGTTACTGCCAAAGCCACGAAATAGCGAACTAAACTACGCCATAAAAGCTGAAGGTCTCCTCTAGCTGTAGCGATCGCTGTATTCATTGCCGGTCCGGCAAAGGGAGCAATTAACATGGCAGCGACTAGCAAAAAAATAGTGTTGGTGAATAATCCAATCCAGACAACTACCCCCGCTAGGACAGCATAACCCAAAAATCCCCGCCAAGAGCCGACACTTTGCAATCCTGCTAGAAAAATTTCGATGGGGCTGCGTTCCTTTACATCTGTAACCTGTTCGGGAGCTTCTGCAGTAGGTGGATGTAAGGGAATAACGCCCCGAGGAATCAAGGTGATTTGCAGCTCGGATAAGGTTTCTAACTCTTCTATAAGAGCTTCGACTTGCTGATTCGAGACATGAACGATGACCAGTTCTTTCGAGCCATTTTCAGACAACGCTTCAACCTTAGCCAGATTAACTCCTTGGTGAGATTGAGCGATATCTAAAACTGTTTTTCCCTTACCTGGCGGTACCTGAACCAATAACTGCCGCATGAATTAGCCTTTATTCGGAAGGAAATTGCTCGATATGGGCATCTCCTAATAGGGTTATTTGCTCTGAAGCTACCTCTAATTTTCTGAGCCGAAGACTCATACCTTCTAGCTCAAAATTTCTCAGATCGAGTAATTCCCTCGCTTGTTCTAGTAATTTTTCAGTTAGTTCTGGAGAAAGCCCCTCCCCTTCATGATATTCAATATTTTCTAATAGAACTTGGTGGCGGTCCCGCTTCGCGGGTGCTGCCGCACCGCTACTGACGCGGGGTGTCGTCGTAAAAGCAACCTGTTTTGTTTCTCCGCTCTGTTCCAGTTCTACACTAGCTTGCAGAAAAATTTTGTCGTCTCCCGGCAAACTAAACTCTATCTGACGAACATAAATTTTGGTGGGTTTTTCGTCTATCGATACCTCCAACTCTTGTAATTTCTGTTGGAGGTAATCTGAGTTGAAAGCACGATTAATATCTCCCTCGGTTAAAACCACTTGTGCTGTCGCGTCAGTAGGATGGGTTAACTCCACGTTACCGAAGACTGTACTGAGAGGATTGACTCCAACATGACCCGTCTGAAGGTGCATTTCCTCCATGCGCAGGTCTTTTTCCATCACCATTCCCCTACCATTCACTGCAACCGAATCTAATTCCCCTTGAGCCAGTTTAAAGGGATCTGTGGCAATATCGACATCTACATCAACTACTTCATCTAATTGGCTCGATATGCCAGCTTCGGCAACCTTACTCAGTGCTTGCTCTCCCAAATCGCGATCTTCTTGACTCACGCCAAATCTCCTTTATTACTGATGTTTTTTCAAATTACTGACTGGAGGACCGTGCAGTACCTCCCCTTCATAGCTAAAGCGACCGCCGTGACAAGGACAATCCCAGCTTTGTTCGGCTGCATTCCAGGCTACGATACATCCCAGGTGAGTACATACAGCAGAGACTTGGTGCAAAGTACCCATTTGGTCTCGATAGGCGGCAATTTTTTTACCATTGACGCTAACTACCTTGCCTTCTCCTTGCCTTACATTCTCGGGCGAATCGAGTAATCCCTTGAGGCGATCGCCAACCCAATGTATGCCCACATCAAGATTTTGTTTAATCGATTCTTGAGTGACAAATGGTGTGGGACGAGTCGCGTCATAAAGCTCAATCCAAGGATTGTCGATCCCCAAAATCATGTCCGACAATAGCATGGCTGCCATCGTGGATTTACTCATACCCCACAGACTAAAGCCCGTTGCCACGTAAGTATGATTATTTATTGGGGTTAACTTACCAATGTAAGGAAGTCGATCGAAAGACACCATATCCTGAGTTGACCAACGATAGGCGACTTCTTCTACCCCAAACTTGGAACGAGCATACTCTGCCAAACGTTCGTATCGCTCTTCGGTATCGGAAGCTTCTCCAACTTTGTGCCCTTCTCCACCAATTAACAGTAGTGTTTTCCCTTCGTGAGGAGTAGTACGAATCGAGCGATAATCTCCTCCAGCACCAATATACATGCCTTGGGGATCTTTAGCCGGATCGATCCAAGCACCAATCAAATAGGAACGTTTTGCATAAGCTTTGGCAAAGAACAATCCCCGATCCAGAATAGGCGCATTGGTGGCAATAATAACGTCTCGTGCCGTGACAACACATTTATTTTCTGCAATTATCCGACAGGGATTTTCCCCTTCAACTGTTTTGATACGAGTGCTTTCAAATACATAGCTTCCATCCCCTGGAATGGTTCCAGCCAAGTTCAAAATATACTTGCGAGGATGAAACTGTGCCTGATTGGCAAATTTAACGGCTCCCGCAATCTCAAAGGGTAATTTGGTTTCTTTGACAAAGGATGCGGGTAATCCTAAACGTATTGCTGCATCGACCTCTGCTTCAATCTTGTCTAAATCTTGAGCCGAAGGAGCAAAAGTATAACTATCTTTGCGCTCAAAATCGCAATCAATCTGTTCTTCTTGCACGAAGGTAGCAACTTGCTCGAGCGCTGCCTGATTGGATAGTCCATAAAGACGAGCTTTTTCTTCGCCTAGCTTTTTGAGCAAGTCAGCATAAACTAGCTGATGCAGCGAAGTAATTTTGGCAGTAGTATGCCCAGAAACTCCCGTTGCAACTTTTTGGGCTTCGAGTACCGCAACTGTTTTTCCAGCTCGTTTCAAGAGCTTGGCGGCAGTAATACCCACCAAACCCGCACCGACAATTGCCACATCAACTGATACGTCTTGTGTCAAAGTGGGATAGCTCGAATCAAGAGTTGAAGCAATCCAGAAAGAATGGGAGCGATCGGGCAGAGATTGAGACATGAAGATTGGCAATTTGATGATACTTATACTTTATGAATTTCTATTAAGCTGCAATTTCCCCGCTCGATGCATCCACCTCAAGATGGAAGAAAAAGATATATACTACGCTACACAAAATTATTTTCTACGTCTGATAATCCAAATTCCCAAAAAAATGACCAGGGTAACAATAACAATTGCAGAAATAGGGCTAAGATACTCTTTTACCAAATGATAATTTTGACCTAAAAGGTAGCCCGCATAGGTCAACAAGCTAGTCCATAGTGTAGTGCCAATAAGAGAGAAAAACAGAAACGGCAATAAGTGCATTTCCTCTATACCCGCAGGAATTGAAATATAAGTGCGCACTCCGGGTATCAAACGGCAGAAAAGTACCGCCTTGTTACCTTGTTTATGAAACCAGTAGGAAGCTTTACCAACGTCTCGTGCTGACAAAGTTAACCATTTACCGTATTTGTCTGCCAAACGCTCTAAGCGTCGTCGTCCAAAAAATTTCCCAGCATAATACCAGGGTAAGGTGCCAGCTATCGAACCGATTACTCCTGCCAGCACGACATAAGGAAACTCAATTTTTCCTTGATTAACGGCAAATCCCGCCAGTGGCATGATGATTTCTGACGGAATCGGAGGAAACAAATTTTCTAAAAACATTAAGAAGGCAATTCCCCCATATCCCAGTGAATTGACAATGTTAACAATCCAATCCGTCATAGTGATATTTTCAATCTCATAATTTGTTATCTATTAATTTCAATCAATCAAGTTCTTAATCTTTTAAGTTAACAGTTTTACAAACTATATTTAGAGAAAATCTAGCCAAATAAATCGTTTTTTCTTAGCTTCTAGCTATAGGTAGATATTTGATTAAAGGAAATTAGTTCATTAAGTAGAGTTGTCAAAGAAGACCAAACCCTAGAATTTGAGATAGCAAATCGGCATTAATAAAAATTTGAGTTAATTAAGGAGTGCTTTTATGGGTTGGCTGCAAAGACTATTTAACATTAACAAGCCACAATCTAATAAAGCCCAGCAATCTCAGACCAGCGGAGGCAGGACGGCTGCCGCTACTTCACCCCAACAATCAATTCCTCCAGAACGAGTTGGACTTAATGGCGAATACGATCAAAGTGGCTTAGCAAAACGGGTTGCTTTGGCATTTGATGAAGACCCGAATTTAGATGATATCGATACTCTTTATGTTGCCCAAACTGGCAGCATAGTTGTTCTCAAAGGCAAGGCTCCCAATCAGCAAACTTTAGATAAAATGGTGTCTGTTGCCAGAAAAGTCAAAGGTGCTACGGCTGTAGATACCAGTCAGGTGTCAGTCGGTTAGGGTAGTACAGATAGTGCAATTCGAGCCTTCGGGTCACAATCTCCGTCCTCTAAGACGGAGATTAAAGGTGACTTCCTCCCAGCGGCAAACCTATGGTTCTGCCGTGGGCTTCCCAAACTCACGATTGGGCTTTCCTGCCCCACGCCACTTATCTAGAACTCGTTGGTACAAACGTATGATTACTTCCACCGTTGGTTCCCCGATAGTACGACGCTCGACTCGAATGGTGCCGAACCAAGTTCCGCACCCGCTCGCTCGACTTGACAGGCAATTTCTTTCCCTCAGTGTCCCTGAGTACTAACTATCGGATGAGATCTTCGATTTTTCTACATTTCCCAAGCTTTGCCGCCCCTACTACAGATAAAGAGTCTTCAATTAAAAGTAGTCAAAATCTACTTTTAATTGACCTTCTGCCCTCTGCCTTCTTTTAACTTTTGACAGCCTTGGCTCTTTATTTATGGCGATGAAAAATCAACTACCTCTTGTTTTAGAAAAAACCTTAGCGGTTAGCGATCGCCCCGATGCTGTCTTTAATGCTTTGCTCCCTGTTCTAGGTGAAGTCCTGCAATGCGATCGCTGCTTTCTTTACCTTCGCGATCCCGAAACTCGGATGGGTAGAGTTCCTTACTGTTGGCGTAGTAGCAATCGCTATCCAGAAATCTATGACCCCGACTGGAAAAAAGAACCGGACACTCTTGCTAAAGAAGATCCGCTGTTTGCTGCAGCACTCCGAACGGAAGACTCTATTTTTGTAGAAGATATCGAAACTGCCGACCCTAAAATAGTAAATCGAGACTTTGAGCGAGAACAGTTCGGTCATCGAGCTTTAATCCACGCACATATCTGTAAGGACAATTTGTTATGGGGAATTTTGCAACCCTGCATCTTCGCTCGCCCCAGAGTTTGGACTGACACAGATCGCGCGATCGTCAATCGAGTTGTCAAGAGGATCGCGCCAATGGCGATCGCCTATATCAATGCATTTGGACCAAATTTTGATTTCAGTACAAAGGAGAAGTCAAATACATGATCGTTCATCTCACCGAGAATGGTTGGGAAATTATTTATCATCGAGCGCATGCACTGTTAGCAGCTCAAATTGCCGGACACTGGCGCAAAGAAAATGTGCCGAAACGTTTTTATGAAACACTAGCAGCCATTGCCCAACATGACGATTTAGAGCGGGAATGGGAACAAGATCGGTTGACTAAAGCCGGCGCTCCTTTAGATTTCACCCTCGATCGAGAATCGTCCATAGAACATCTGACTAGGTTAATTGAAGGTGCGTTCTATCGAGGACGATGGGTAGCATTAATGACATCAATGCATACTAGCTTTCTCAACGAGTCGCGACGGGGAACCTCAGCAGAATGGAATAGCTTCTTAGACGAACTGCGTCAGCAACAAAAGCAGTGGCAGCAGGAGTTGGGAGCGACCAAAGAAGAGGTCGATAAAACTTACACCTTTATGCGCTGGTGCGATCGCCTTTCTCTCATCCTCTGTCAGCGGCAGTTGCCAGCCAACGAACGAGCTTTAGAAATTACCAACGGACCCGATGGCAAACGTTATGAAGTCGTTCAGCGCAGCGACGGTTATCTTAATGTAACACCTTGGCCTTTTGATGAGGAAAAATTCACGGTCAATGTGGAAGCATCTTGCATCTCACAAGTAACATTTCCTGACAATGATGCTTTGACGCAAGTATTAAAACAGGCAAAAATCGAAGTTTTAGAGTGGACTTTCGTCCAGAGTTGATAGTTCTACTGGTAGGCTCGAATGCTCCACCGAACAAGATGTTGGAGGGTAAGTTACTCTTTGGACATTTCGTCGTAAACTTGAATGATGATAAGCCAGAGGCGATCGCTTTTTAATTTGACTTTTTTAATAGCTAAACGTCATCCAGTATTTAAGACTTACGCGTAGCCCCTAGGAAATCAATTTCCTCCTCTCAAAGCTAAAGTGGCGTGCCGTCTCCGCCGTGAGACGGCGGAGTACCTTGGACTCAAAATATTGGTTAAACTAACCCATTTCAATGGATTTGAGCTTTGAGCCAGAACTTTAGTTCACGGCAAACTGCGTAAGTCCTATATTTATAAAGCAAAATCAATTTTGTTGCATCTAGAATTAGGCTAAAATTTTTGTTTTTCGCAGGTATTAAAACTATTTCCCTAGTAGGATTTAAAGATTTGACTTTTTAACAGAATTTAGAGAAAGCTAAGAAAAACTATTTTAGTAATGTTTTTTGAGATTAGTTGGAAATTAACCATGTAGTGGAGCAAAAAACTAAAACATGAATTTGTTTGTGCAAATAATTGGCTGGGGATTAGTTATTTTAGCCCTTACAGATATTTACCTGACTGTATTGCGTCCTCGTGCTAATAGTGCTTTATTAAGTGTAAAAATTTCTAGAGCAATATGGCAGTTTTTCCGTTTAGCTGTACGTATTGTTCCTTTAAAAAAAGGGCAGTTGCTTTCTCACAGTGGGTCTATCATATTAATTGCGATCGTAGTGGCATGGGTATTGTTGCTACTTTTTGGATTTGCTTTAATTGTTTGGCAAGATTTAGGTTCTGGGATTCAAGCTAGCCAAGGACAAACTCCAACAGATTTTTTAACTGCACTCTACTACAGTGGTTTTTCTCTGACAACCCTTGGTACAGGAGATATTGTCCCCAAAACAGACAATTATCGCTTGTTAATGATTTTGCAAGCAGCACTGGGCTTTTCAACTTTTACTTTGACTATTACCTACATCTTATCGATATACAGTGCCCTAATCAGACGTAATACTTTTGCTCTGAGCTTGTATCATCGTGCTGATGATATGGCAGACTCTGCAGAAATGCTAGCTCGACTTGCAGCAGATAATAGCGTTAACAATATTCAACAAGATATTTCTAACATAGCTAGAGATTTAATGAATCTGCTCGAAACGCAAAACTCTTATTCAGTGCTTGTCTATTTTCGTTTTCAGCAGACTTATTATGCTTTACCAAGAATTGCCTATTTAGCAATGGATACAGCCACTCTTATTAAAACTGCATTGGATGTTGAACAGTATCGTTCGATTGTGAATTCTTCAGCAACAGCAGAATTGTGGAATGGTGGTTTACATTTGTTGGTTGAAGTATCGAAAACTCTTCTGCCAAAAAGACGTTTAAATTATAGAAAAAAAAATGAGCAAGCATGGCGAGCAAGATATTATCGCGCTCTCGAAAGACTTAAAGCAGAGGGAATAAAAACTGCCAAAGATCCCGAAGCTGGTGCTCTCTCATACATTTCTCTTCGTCATGAGTGGGCACCCCATCTGTCTAATATAAAGGATTATATGCAATACGAGTGGTCAGAAATTGCTCCCACTGAATATTGAAATTATGTTTTCATTCTAGATAAAAAAATAATTAACTTTTTGAAGTGTTATTGCTAGAAATAGAAATAAGGCAGCAACTGTAATAATCTCAGACAAAATCATTACGGAGGAAGCTAATGAATAATTTATTATTGCGTTTTATTTTAATTAGCCTACTATTGCTTTTGGTTCTTGCTCCTTTTGCCGGATTTGCTCCCTTAATGCTAGTGCTTCTAATCGCCGGATTTATTTGGTTTTTAGGTTCTCTACTGCAAATCCTTCTGTTTGGCAATAAAAATACCGAACCGGATTCAAAATAAATTAAGAGAGTATCTAAAACTTTAACAGTAAGCCAATTTAGATAAGTCTAACCTCATGTTTATCTAAGAATTAAACTATTGTAGACGGCAGGTTTTGAAATTACTGGCGATCGCCTTTTGGCTTATGTTTCTTGCTGTTTCTGAATCAAAGGTGTTCGACTCGATTACCTTTTCTCTCTCGGCACTTTTAGTTGTGGCTTTAGCACTCGTTCATCTTTACTGCGGTAAATTGCGTTTTCTCGATCGCATTCCGCGCAGTCGTTGGCTTTCCGTGGCAAGCGGCGTCTCGGTTGCCTATGTCTTTGTTCATTTACTCCCCGATTTAAATGCCAGACAAGAAGTATTTACAAAGATAAATGCTCTAAATTTCGTGGAAAATCATGTTTATTTAATCGCGCTCTTCGGTCTTACTATATTTTATGGATTGGAGCGAGTAGCTAAGCGATCGCGTCAGTACAATGCTAAGTCGGGAAAAGATATAGCCGAAATTGGCGTTTTTTGGTTACACATAGCATCTTTTGCTTTATACAATGGTCTGATTGGTTACTTATTACTTCACCGTGAAGAACCAGGTATTTACAGTCTATTGTTTTTTAGCATTGCGATGGGCTTACATTTTGTTGTCAATGATTATGGACTGCGACAACACCATAAACACATCTACCATAAGATTGGTCGATGGATATTAGCAGCAGCAATTATCGTAGGATGGGTAATTGGGACTAGAGTTAACATATCCGAAGCGGCGATCGCGGTTTTATTTGCCTTTCTAGCAGGAGGAATTATTCTTAATGTTCTTAAAGAAGAGTTACCCGAAGAACGCGAAAGTCGTTTTTGGGCTTTTGCTTTGGGTGCGATCGCTTATGCAGTCTTGCTGCTTGTTACCCTATAACTTTTTATTTTTAACCCTAAGAAAGTTTATTCAAATCATAACTTTATATAATTAAGCGATCAAAAACTAGATTTATATATAAATCTTTAATTAATTAATCAAGGCAGGAATACTCTGCCTCGATCTTAATCCATTCAACTGCCCGACCAACTGACCCAATGGTGGGAAGTAGACATTCTGGTTCTTTTACCTCGGTTTAAAGAAGTTTTTTCCCAATTAGCTCCTTCCAAATTAGCAACGCTAATATCCGTTCCTGCTAGTTTTGCCTTATTTAAGTTAGCACCACTTAAATCAGCGCCATTAAGATCGACATCAGTTAGATTAGCACCGCTTAAGTTAGCTTTCTGTAAATTAGCGCAACGCAAATCCGCACCGCTTAAATCGGCACTGCTTAAATCCGCATTAGCTAATTCCGCACCAATCAGATTAATTTCAACAAGGTTAGCACCAACGAGATTAGCATTATTAAGATCGGCATCGGTCATATTTGCTTGTTGTAAACAAGCACCACTTAAATCGGCACCGTTCAAATCAGCAGAACTTAAATCTGCCTTGGTTAAATTAATCCGACTTAAATTGACATTTTTCAAATTAGCTCCATGTAAATTTGCGCCAGAAAAATCCAACTCTTTGTCGTTATAACGACGGAGAAGTTCGCGAGCGTCCATAATAAATTCCCCTCCGAAATTTGGTCTTTTGCTAGCTCAAGCAACTATAAAGTTTTCTAAAGCTAGCTAATTTGACTCTGGCTAATATTCAGACTTCTACTCAAGTCTATGTACCAATATTTTGCCGTATAGATATCTTGGGAAAGTTAAAGGAGTTAAGTAAAATTGCCAAGAGATAAGACTTAAATAAAAGTCTGGGTTGTTTAGATCCTATCTCTTAATCTCTTGTTCTTTTATCAAAAATTATTAAGTTTTGTAAATTTTGCTGAGAAATTTGCTTAATTATCTTTTGATTTATTAGGTACCCAAATTAACATGAGTTCGTAAGATTGAAAATCTAAGGGAAAAGGGGATGGTCAGCAGTCACCAGTCAACAGTTAATAACTGATAACTGGTAACTGAAAAAGCCCTTTCCCATTTCCTTGATTTAAGAGATGTCATTAAGAAACTGTTGTTGCAGAAGAAGGCGTTTCTCTTTTTCCTGATAAGCGGTTCACGGCTTGTCGGACAAAATTATTCAAGAAAGCCGTGCGTTGATTTTGCTGAAATACTTGTTGAAGCTTAGCAGTAAATCGGGCAAGGTTGAATCCTTCTTGTGCGTCAAGACTAACTTCTTGTTCTTGAAAGTACTCGATCAAACTCAAACCGGCTATGCGTGTTAGATAGGCTGCACTCACGCCCTGTACTGCACCGCCAGCGACATAGGTAAAAGCGTTACTTTTGAGGATGCTAGCGATCGCTTGGGTAGATAGTTCTACCAAACCTAACTGCACCATTAATTTACCTAGAGTTCCGGTAGCCGTTTGTGCTTGCTCCAGAGAGAATTTTTGCCGATAAATCCCGCCCAGATCGACTAACATTTGAGTGCTAACCGCCGCTGCAGCCAAGAGATCGAGCGCGGCTACTGGATTAGCAAAAGCTGCTGCAGCAGCAACCCATTGATATTGTTCGATGACGGGAAGGGCGCGATCGCGTCGAACTTGGTTTAAGATTTCTCGTGCTTGTTGCTTTAATTCAATTGCCGTACGCCAAGTTGTTGCCCAAATCAATTGTTCTTGTTCTCGAGCCAAAATTGTAGTGAGGCGGGAGTTTAAGTTACTAATTTGGGCTGCTGGTTGCTCCATTGATTCTTGAACGGAACCATCTTCTTGTTGCCGAAGAACTTTGATTGCTTTAGGTACGGTGGCGATCGCTACAATATCTTCTGGAGCAATTATTTCTGCTACTCTTTGCTGCAGTTGTTGCTCGATGTAAATTCTCTCTTCTGGCGAATACAAGTCTTGTTTATTAAAAATCAACAACACTCTTTGGCGCGATTGTTTTAACTGCTGCAAGATTTGCCATTCGGCATCCGTCAGATCTCCTGCAACTAAAAATAGAACTAAATCTGCAGCTAAAGCTTTTTCTTTAGCTGTTATTTCTTGTTGTTCTTTTTCAATTAATAAAGCTTCTGTTTCTAGCCAATCAATTTTGGTAGCGAATTTACTTTCTGCTAATGTTCGTGTAAGACTGGTTTTACCTACTGCTTTGCCGCCAGTAATTGCTATTTTTAGCTCTTGTCGTTGTAATAATGTCGGTAATCGATTGACCTCTTGTTTGAGCTTAGCAATATCGCGATCGGGTGCTTCTGCTTCTAAATCTTTAACAAGCTGATTAATTGCTGCGAGCGCTTGTTCTAATTCTTCTCGCTTAACTGGTAGCGATAGTTCAGTTAATGGTTGTTTGTGAGCAGTTTTTTTTCTTAGCAACCAAAAACCGGCACCGACAGTCATTGCTCCGAGCAGACTCCATTCTCCCACCTCAACCAAAGAATGTTGTAAACTATCCCAAAGCCAAAGTCCTATTGATAAAGTTACTCCGCCCACTAAAATAGGCTTACGCAATTGCACATTCATGTTTGCTCCCCCTTGCCGATCTTGCCATACTCAAGCGTCACTAGTTTGGCATAACTCCCTTTTCTATGCTACTCCCAAGAGGGTTAAACTATTATGATTTGGTCAAAAAAAACAAAGCTATTCTAATATCTAGCTTCGTCTCAAATAATTTTTAAATGGCGGGAGGCGGATTTGAACCACCGACCTTCGGGTTATGAGCCCGACGAGCTACCAGACTGCTCTATCCCGCGTCGCCTTTCCTAGCATAACAGATAAGCGATTAAATGTGCAATTTTTTTTGGTAGGGGTAGTCAAAACAGATGAGGACACAGTCATCAGCCACCGGTCATCAGTCAACAGTTGATAACTCACGACTGACTCAGTGACTTGCTTCGGGAATTGAGGAATTGGGAATTTTCTCCCTATTTCCCTATCTCCCTAATCTTTAACTGGCTCGGTGACTCGGTGATTCCTACTATAGTTCAAAGCATCGATAACTCACCAACTGTTTCCAAACGCTTATAAGGACTCAATTTCATAAAGTCTTCTGCCAGGGCTTCTGCGATTGTGGGAGTAATCCAGCCCATTTGTTTGAGCAGGTGAATTGCCACTGCATATTTAGCTCGTTTCGAGCCATCCATGACTTTAATTGCCAAACCCATGCCTTCGCCGACACGACCAATACACTGAATTCCCTCGGCCCCAGATTTACTGACTAATTCTCCTTCGCTCAAACGCATTAATTCTGTATCAAAACCTCCATCTCCGGCTACCATGCGGGGATGATAAGTCATGGCGCGCACGATGCGTTCTAGATCGAGATTACTCCCTGAAGCCAAGTGGGCATATAAAGTAGCCATCTGCCTAAGTTGCATGGAATAGGTAGGTGCGCCGCAATCATCACGAGCACCAATCAACTCTTCTCCCGGCATTTGGAGCAACTCAGCTAGCTTGTTTAAAATCAGTTTTTGAACTGGATTGGAGCGGTGCAGATAGGTGTTTAAGGGCCAGTTTCGCTGCTGACAAACAGCTAACATTCCTGCATGTTTGCCGGAACAATTGTGTTGCAGAGGACTTTTTTTGCCTTCGGGGATAGGACATTGCAGCGCAGAGGGTTCGATATCAGCACGCCAGAGGATGTTAAATACTTGTCTGGATTGTTCGATGGTACCCTGATGAGAGCTACACATTATGGCTAAATCTTTATCAGTTAGCTCGTATCGCTCTAGAGTTCCAGTAGAGGTTACCGCTAATGCTTGAAAAGGTTTGAGGGCAGAACGAATAAAGGTAGAAGTTTCATAACTACCTGCTATTAGCATTACCCTACCTCGGCAATCGCAGACAGTTGCCTCCACTTGATGGACTGATTCGATAATACCTTCTCGCAGCAAATGAACTTCGATTTTAGGTGCTTGAGTGCGTTTTGCTCTGGTCATGCGTGTTTGGATTACAGATTTAGGGTATGATGAGTTTATTCCAAAATAAACCATATCAGACCACTAATTAGCCCTAGCATTAATAGAATTAAGAAGGTTTTTTGTAAACGAACCAAAATCGGTTTAATTTGATAGGTAACAACTAAGCGATCGCGTTTGAGCATTGTCTTTGGCTTTAACCAAGTTTGCCCATCGTACCACCCCGACTCTTCATAGAAAATTTTGTCACTATTGAGGCGATCGCAGATATAAGACCAACCCAAATAAAGTCTTAGCAACACTAGGGTTACTATGAAGGTTGCACCGACATTACTGCAGAGAATAAATTTTAGGAAGAATTTGCTAGGAGAAAAACTGGCAGCAGCAATTGGTGCAGCAATGAGCCAACCCCATAATCCCACCCAAGCTAATTTTCTGCCGTAGCTGTCCGCTTCCAAGGTTGCCCAACGAAAAAACCAGGAATCTTTTAACTGTTCGTATTCATTAATTGGTTGTTGTTCTCGTGGAACGGGACAAAAATCAACGGCAGATTCCCTCATAGTCCTTATCGTTACCTATTTAGACACAGAAAACTCTATACGCTTGGCGTGTCCCCAAAAAGCCTCTAAAGTATAGTACTCTCGTTCTGACGGAAGGAAAATATGAACGATAACTTCACCGTAGTCTTGAACAACCCAATTACCCTCTGTTTTTCCTTCAACTCGCACGGGATTTATCTGGAATTGTTCGGCGATCTTTTCTTCAATCGCATCGGCGATCGCTTTAACTTGAATTTTGGAAAATCCCGTAGCAATAACAAAGTAATCGGTCAGATAAGATACATCCTCTACTTGCAAGATTGCAATATCAGCAGCTTTTTTATCATCAGCCGCTTCCGCAATTTTCCAAGCTAGTTCTTGGCTAGTGGGGATTGCATCGATCGCGGTTTGGTTTTGGTTAGACAAATTGTCTATAGCATATTTTTGTTGCTGTCTCATTCAATTTCTTATTTAATTTGTTCTACTTTATTCGTTTGCTTGCTCCAAATTAGAGTTATCTACTTCTATGCTACTTGTTCTGCCCTATTTGTGAGGGGCTGTCCCTCGAATTCACTTCGAGGGCTTGTATGCCCCGTGACCTTGCTCTTATCTTGATTAGCGATTGCTAATGCCCAGTTGCGCGTTAAGATAGTGCGCGGATGAATAACTTTGCAGTTATTAATTAAATATCTTAGAGAATATTCACAGATTTGGCGTACGCTTTTATAAAGATTTTCTCTAGCTACCTGACGCATTGCCACCAATTCTGGCGTATTACCGCGATTAGGTTCTAGTGCATCGGCAACAAACACAATACAACTGAGTCGACTCATCCCAGGAGAACCCAGAGTATGATTGGCAATAGCTGCTAATACATTTTTATCGTTTACTCCAAATTCATCTCTTGCTACTATCGCGCCAACTTCTGCGTGCAAAAGATGGGGGTGGGTTGCGCAGATAGAATCGATTGTAATTCCTTCTGCTCGTGCCATTTGCAATAAACGACTGGGAGGAAAAAATTTGGCTAAATCGTGCATCAGACCAGCCATTGCCGCTTGTTGCTCGTTTACTTGATGGTAACGAGCCAGCTCGATACACATCTGTTCTACCCCTAAAATATGTTCTAGGCGACTAGGAGAAACATTGTCTGTCAACCAGGATAGAACGCGCTTCCTTAGTGTCAGCTCCACAATCGATAGTCGATAGCCTTTAGCTTTATATCCTTATTATATCCTACCAAGTTTGTCAATCAGGCTCTGACGACTGAGGCAAATAGTTGCTCGTATTTATCCAAAGCTATTTCAAAAGCATAATTGCTTTCGGCGTAGGCTCTACCTTTATTGCCTAGAGCGATCGTTTTTTCGCGGTAGTTGTATAAATCTTCGATCGCGGCGGCTAGAGCATGAGGATCTTCAGGAGGAGTTACAATTCCACCCCCACTTTTGTTGATGGCACTAGCAGCCGTACCAGTAGCAGGAACGGAAGCAATAATCGCTCTACCGCTAGCCAGCAACACTTGAATTTTAGAAGGCATATTGAAATCAAGCACATTTTTCTTTTGTACTACTAAGCCTACGTCGGCAGCTGCTAGCATTTCTGGTAGTTTTTCTCTAGGTTGAAAGGGCAGCAGACGAACATTCTTTGCTCCGCAGCGATCGCAGTATTCTTGAAGTCTGGCTAAAGCTTTTTGTTCGCCTACAATGACAACAGCAATGTCTGGAATATGCTGCACGAGAGCGGCAGCCTCTATTACTGTTTCTAGTCCTTGAGTTAGGGCAATATTACCCGAGTAAAGAATCACAAATTTATCTTCTAGATTATTTTCCCGGCGAAAGTAATTATTTTCTCTGGGCATGGGTCTGATAAAGTTAATATCGACCCAATTGGGAATCTCCACAATTTTTTCTAGAGCAACTCCTTTAGCAGCTATATTTTTGGTGAAACCATCAGCAATTACGCTGATTTTAGTTGCCGCTCGATAAGCAAACTTTTCTAGGTTCTTTAATATTTTAATTAGCTTTTCGTTGTTAATTAATCCTACCTGAACTGCAGCATCAGGCAAAATATCTTGTAAATTTAACACTACGGGAGAATCATAAAGATTCCCGAGTAAAGCAGCAGGAATACACACTGGCAATCCCGGTACAGTTAATAAAATAACATCGGGTCGCCATCCTTTAAGAGCTTGAATAAGACTAAAAAACACAAAACTAAATTCAAAGCCTATTCTACTAAATAGATTTCGTTTTTTACTCGTCCATATATAAGAGCGTTGAACTATAACACCACGAATATCTTCAGTGGTAAAAAACTTACCTTTATAGCTTGGGTGAATTTCTCCTTCTGGATACCAAGGCATAGCAGTAAGAACTCGAACTTCGTGTCCTCTTTTTACCATTCCTTCTGCTAACTCAGTCATCAAAGGAGCAATACCGATTAGTTCTGGATAGTAATTATATGAATAAATAAGAATCCGCATATTTTAAAAGTGATTTTATTTCCAGTTAGAATACAAAATTGAAAAATAAAAATAAATAACCGAGGAACACTTTAGATTTAAGAACGATCGGGTTGGTTATTAACCCCTTCGTTTATTTTTCGATAATGAATTATCTTTTTATATCTAACTATGTAAATACCCTTAATTGGGTGAAGAATCCCTGAATTATTTTTAAAGTTTTAATAAAAACATTTTTAAAAAATTCAATGAAATCAATAAAAAGCTTTATTAAGGCGATAAATTAATTTTTAGCCTGATAGTTTTTAGAAGCATGAATATTCTTCAGAGATATAAAGTTTTCCTAAATCTTTAGTGTAGACTCGATAAAAGTATGTAAAAATACTTGACAACAAGCAGAATAATAACTCTTCAAAAGGAAACGACAGATAATTAATTTACATAGGCTATTACTGATAACTGCATATGCGAATCATTTCTCTTAACCTTTTGAGCAAGCACCATAACAAAGCATTTGGGATAATTTTTCTTAGTCCTCCACCAAGAGTTACATAAATCTCTCGGGAAAGCGATCGCCATGAATCCAAAATTCTCTCAAACTTGAAGCGAGTCCAAGGTACTCCGACTTCGTCAACCGAATACTATACTTTCAGGAATAGAGCGACTGTTTTTGCTGTGCCAAACAATTCTTAATTGGGGTAACAACTGCTTGAAGAAATGAGCCAATATTTACTTAAACGCTTACTAATCTCTATACCTACTCTGATTGCTATTAGTGTAATAATATTTACTATTTTGGCATTAGCACCAGGAGATCCTCTAGGAGAATTTGCCTCTAATCCAGCAATTACAGCAGAAGTGAGGGAGAATATTCGCAGAGCTCTGGGTTTAGACCAACCAATTCCTATTCGTTATCTTAAGTGGTTTTGGGCATTTATTAGGGGAGATATGGGCTATTCTTTTACCAGTCGCAGTCCCGTACTTAATTTACTTCTACAACGCTTGCCAACCACTCTTTGGGTAGTAGGTTCTGCTTATCTTTTAGCCCTATTAATTGCTTTTCCTTTAGGCATTATTTCTGCTCTGCGACGCTATTCAGCTACCGACCAAATTATTACTACCTTTGCTTTTTTAGGTTTTTCGATTCCACCTTTTTTTACAGGTTTATTGTTTATTATTATTTTTAGCGTGCAACTAGGTTGGTTACCTTTTATCTATAACAGCACCTTACAAGTAACTGATTGGTCGACTTTTCTAGAGCTGATTAAACAGTCAATTATGCCCGTTTTTGTACTTGCTTTATATCAATCAGCAGTATTAATGAGGTTTATACGTTCTTCAGTTTTAGAAGAATTAAATCAAGAATATGTACGTACGGCTTACGCCAAAGGATTAGGTCAGATTAGCGTACTCAAAAACCATATCCTGCGTAATGCGATGATTCCTGTAGTTACTTTAATTGCCCTAGATATTCCTGCTATTTTTACAGGAGCATTAGTTACAGAACAAGTATTTAGAGTACCGGGTATTGGTGCTTTGTTGATTGAATCGATTTATCGCAGCGATACTCCTGTAGTGATGGCAATTACTTTCATTTATGGTCTTTTAATTGTCGCGTTCAATTTGATTGCAGATATTGTTTATGGTGTCCTCGATCCGCGAGTTAGGTATTAGGATCTCGCCAAGGCGAGGACTGGGGGGCGAACCATTTCGCCCCATTGAAGTCCGTAGCAAAAAACGCAAAGAGATTAAAGGTTGTTGACAATACGAGTAATTCCGTTTTTGATAAGTTCTACATTGAAATTAATGAGTAAACCGAGATGTTTGTTACTAAGGCGGAGGAAAGTTAATAATTGTTTTTTGTGGACTGGTGCGATCGCTTCGACAGATTTAAGTTCAATGATTACTTTATTCTCAACGAGAAAATCAGCACGAAAGCCTTCTTCTAAATAAAGATTTTCATAAACAATAGGAATAGGCTGCTGACGCTTAAAAGTCAACCCTCGCTTGCTAAACTCATGAGTCATAACCGACTCGTAAACAGATTCGAGCAAATCAGGTCCCAAAGAAATGTGAATTTTGTAGGCAACATCAACTATCTCTCTTGCAATCTCATTCTCATTCATATAACTTACTATCTTCTCGACAAATCCTTAGTACCCTTACTTTGCGTCCTTCGCGCCTTTGCGTGACCCATAAAAAGCATGAACATCTTAACCCATAACCCCCCCGTCAACAAACCTTCAACTAATACCTGGCGTAGATTTAAACGCGATCGCGCTGCCATCTTCGGCACCATTGTCTTACTAACCATTGTCATCGCCGTTATTTTTGGTCCTTTTATTTACACCACTCCTATCGATAAAATTGATTTTGCTCGATCTGCTGCCCCTCCGAGTTGGCAACATCTGTTTGGTACAAACGATCTGGGTCAAGACCAGCTAGCAAGAATTTTATACGGTGGCAGAATATCACTGACAGTAGCGGTAGCAGCGATGGCAGTAGCCGTCTCTCTAGGTACCTTAGTTGGCGCGATCGCCGGTTTTTACGGAGGAATCATCGACAATGGCTTGATGCGTTTAACAGACCTATTTCTCGCTTTACCCCAGTTACCCCTGTTGCTACTAATCGTCTATCTATTTCGAGATTCAATTAGAGCAGTTGCCGGTCCAGAATTAGGTATTTTTCTGCTCGTTGTTTTAATCATTGGCTGTTTTAACTGGATGTCTGTAGCAAGGTTAGTTAGGGGAAATTTCCTCAAATTAAGAGAGATGGAATTTGTCAGTGCGGCTAAAGCTCTTGGTGCCAAACCTCAGCGGTTAATCTGGATTCATCTATTCCCAAATGTAGCCAGTATTATTATTGTTGCGGCGACTTTAGCCGTCGGCAATGCTATCATCACCGAATCTACTCTCAGTTTTCTTGGATTGGGTTTTCCTCCCGATGTACCTACTTGGGGACGCATGCTGTTTGATGCCCAAAATTACCTCACTTCTGCACCCCACATGGCAGTTTTTCCTGGTTTAGCTATTTTCCTGACAGTTTTGAGTATTAATTATATTGGTGATGGACTCAGAGATGCCCTCGATCCCAAACGTCGTTAGCTTAAAGAAGCGATCGGTCATTGGCTATACACCTGTAACCGATCGCTCTTTGCATTTTTTAAACTACAGTTAATGTTGGTTAGCGGTTGCTTCTAACTTAGCTAGACGACTTTGCAGTTCCTGATTTTCCTGTTTGAGTTGGTCGATTTCCTGACGCAATTCTTTAACTGCTTTGTCAGAACCAAGATTTTTTTGGACTTTTTCTACTGCCTCTTCTGCCATGCGACGTACCCTACCATCAGGAGTTTGTTCGGCTAAGGCATTGAGAAGATTAATAGCTTGAGGCGTTTGCATTTGCCCTAAAGCGGAGGCAACTGCTACTTGGGTAAGGAAGAAGGTTTCTCTCGATAAAGCCCCTAATTGCTCTAAAATTACTTCTACTTTATCGGGAGTTTGACCCGTAGATACTGCCCCTAATGCCCGAATCGCTGCTAGACGTAAGGGTTGAGGTACGCCAGATTTAGTATAGTCAAAAATAATATCGGCGGCGGCAGGAGAAGTTTTTATCTGGCTGAGTCCGCCTATGGCACCTCCTCGCACTACCTCATTCCAACCAGCACGTTCTTGCAGTACTTGTTGAAGTAGATGGATAACTTCTTCTTCTTTGTCTTTGAGATTACCGGAAACCATATTACCTAAACTACGGGCAGCCGTGGCTTCTGTGTAGTAACTAGCATCGCCTTTAGCCAGACATTCTTTGATGATTTCGTAGGCTTGAGTCGTCTTAAAGTTACTTATAGCTTCGATAACGGCACGACGTACCCTAGCATCTTTATCCTGTAAACCAGGGACTAAAGCTTCTACTGCTTGATTGAGTTTGATACTACCTAACTGTTTGGCGACTTCGACTCGTACTCCCCAGAAAGGCTCGTTAGTAAGGGTTTCAGCGAGAACTTCAACTACTTCCAAGCCTCCTTTTTTAGCTAAAGCAGTAGCAGCATAGATGCGAGAAATAGAGTCGGGGTCGTATTTTAACTGGGCTTTAAGTTCTGGGATAGGGTATTCGAGAGTGACGGTTTTGAGGAAATTATTACCCACATCAAAGCTGACAAAATCGGGTTTTTTCTCTAGGGGAAAATAAAAGCTTTGTTCCTTTTGATGAATGCGAAGAGTTAAATTAGTTTGTTTTACATTATTTGTTCCTTTATCTTGAATATAACCAAAAGCGACGGGAATTTTTAAGTCAAACAATTCACTCTTGCTACCATTGCTGCTATTTTTAGCTTGGGTCTGAGTTACAGTTAGGGTGGCTAAATTACTATCTCCGTCCCAGGAATAAGCGACTTTGTAGTCGGGATGACCGCCACGGAAGACGTACTGATCGAACAAGAACGCTAGATTGTAACCAGTAGCCCTATCGATCGCCCGCAGTAGATCGATAGTTTCTACCGTTTGATGGGCATTGTCTCGTACAAAAGTTTGGATCGCTTTGTCAAATAATTCGTCTCCCAACATCGCCCGAATCATATGATAAACACAAGCACCTTTTTCATAGAGGTGACGGTCATAAAGTTCGATCGCTTCTCGATAGACATGGGTAACGATGGGACGACGGTAACGGGAACTATCTTCGTCTAAGTAGCTGCGGGCTTCATTTAAAAGATAATAAGCAGCATCATCTTTGCCGTATTCGTGTTCCGTCCAGAGAACTTCGGCATAGGAAGCCATCCCCTCTTTAATCCAGGCGTGCGACCAGTGTTTGATTACTACCAGATCGCCAAACCATTGATGGGCAAGTTCGTGGAGAACTAAACTTTCTGTCCGCGTATTATCTATTGTTGCCCGTTCGTCCAACAGACAGCGATCGGTTAAAAGTGTAGTTGAGGTATTTTCCATCCCGCCGAAGATAAAATCATCGACGCAGACTTGGGCATATTTGGGATAAGGATAAGTATAGCCATATTTGTGAGATAAAAACTCCATCATGGCAGGAGTTTTACCCATACTGCGTCGGGCATCTTCTTCTCTGTCCTTTTCGACGTAGTAGGGAATGGGAATGCCATTCCACTGGTCTTTAATTTCGGCAAAGTCCCCTACAGCCAACGTCATTAAATAAGTAGGATGGACTTGTTTTTGCGACCAATGATAAATTTTGTCTTCTCCTACTTCCTCCGTAGCAATTAACTCGCCGTTGGAAATAGCGAGGAATTTTTTAGGGACGCGGACGCGAATTTCAGAGGTAGCCAATTGTCCTGGATAGTCGAAACAGGGAAACCAAAAACGGGAGTCTTCGTCTTCTCCTTGCGTCCATACCTGAGTTGGTTTGTTGGGATAGTCTTCTGTAGGGCTGATAAAATAAAGTCCTCTTTGGGGATGGTTAACGCTATAGGCGATCGCGATCTCAATCGCTTCTTCTCCAGTCGGTTGCAACAAATGGACGTTTAGTTGTTTGCCATCATAATCAAACGGTTGACTAATCCCATCAAATAAGACCGATTCAATTTGTAAATCTACTGCATCTAGAATCAACTGCTTAACACCAGAACGTACCGGAGTCAAAGTAATGGTGCAAGTCCCCCGAAAACTTTGCTTGGGGATATCGAGCACTAGATCGAGGCAGATATGATTAACTTGTCCGGGGCGATCTGGGTTGTAGTGGGGTTTAGCCCCCGGTAACTCAAAGGACTTGCGTGCCTGTTCTTCCGAATCGAATCCAAAATACAACATAAAATAATGCCAAAATTTTCAGCTAACTTAGACAAAAAAAGCTTTGACTATTGAAATGCTATTTATAAAGTAGATCTTAGAGCGATATTGAAGAGCTAGAAAGTGAAATTTTCCTTTAGACGCGATCGCTAATGACCAATTAAGCTGCATTCCTAAAAATATTAGTGCGATCGCATTATGGTGATGAATACTAGAAAAATAGTCGAAGCAAGATCGATTCTAGTTTGATAATCAAAAAAAATTACGCTTCTGCTCAAATAGAGCAGAGAACGTATTATGATTATTGCGGTTATAACAAAGATTTCTTAGCGAGGCTGATTGTCTGGTTAATACAATTAGCGATCGCTTTTTTTTGCTTTAATTATTAAGCAAAAGTTTTCGTTGCCATTACCGCGATGATACTACGCTGCGCATGAAATTAATTCTTTGCTCGAAGTCTAGCTGAGAAATTGCGTCTGTAAATTCTTGGGTTTCTTCGGGCAATTGATAATCGGAAGGAACCTGAATAATCGTTCCGTTTTCCATTCCCCGAGCTAACAATAACCAAGCATTCATTCTGCCGCTAGTGTCGAGTGCGCTATAGGCTTGACCTACTTCACTTTGTGACCCATCGATCGTGTCCCGTTGTGCTTGCAATTGTTCTTCTGAAGACAATTCCTTAATTTTGTCAAACAGAGCAGAACTTACCGTTTCTACAGAATCTGGAGGAGCAGGGGTCAGGTTTTCTTTAATGTCTAAGTAACCATACCACAGCAGCGCAAGTTTAGTATCGGTATCAAAATTTTGAAACATATCTAAGGCTTGCCGTGTCTCGTTACTTGCTGCGTAAGTCATAAAGCACTCCGAATAAATTAACAAGTTATTTTTGTCTTTCTTAGTGAAGCGAGAGCATTTCCCGCTTTTCTTTAAAAAACTTAACAAATGCAGGAGAGACGAATAACCCCACAGAAGTTAGATATGGTAATTATTACTATGGATGGATGAAGCTGCACTGATTTTTACTGACAGTGTTAATCTTTACCAAATATGGCAATCACTAGAAAATGTCAGAACGAAAAGAATTTCAAGGGTAGGTCTAAACCTTACCCCTTGTGGATGGCTTGATTCTCCTGACTTCTGACTCCTGATTTATAATTAAGTTTTTTCTGGAGAAACACCATTTGACTCACTCGCGGGTGCAATCGACTTACTTATTTGATTGAGTGAGTAAAAGCTGCCGCAAAGCAGCAAAAGATCTCCTGCTTGGATATCATTGCCGCCGCTGGGAAAACGAATAAACTTTTCTTTGCGTCGAATTGTCTGCACCAAGACACCAAACTTGCGCCGAAGGTCTAGTTCTTCTAGTGTCTTGCCAACAACAGGACTGTCTTCTGGAACTAAGAGCCACTGACAGGATGAATTTTCAGTGGGAACCGCTACTTCTCCCTTCGCCAGATCGTCAAATCCTGCTAATTCATCCGGTTCGCCAACGATCAGAAGTTCGTCGCCTTTTTCTAGTAATGTTTGATTATTAGGGTAATCCATCTCTTCGCCACTAGAACGGCGGATTGCCATTAAGCTAACACCTGTTAGACGACGAACATTGGTTTCTTCCAGTGTCATTCCCGCCAAAGGCGAATTAGCTGGCAAGGAATACCACTTGCTGTTCATTTCCTGAGTAACCTTCTTGAGTTCCCGCGACACTTGGTCGGAAGACTTTTCTGGTCGTAGTGCTAGATAATGGGAGTAGCGAATCTGTTGGACTTCCTGCTCGATGACGAGGGAGGATAGTCCCAATCCCTTCAAAAGATGGGCGGACAGTTCCAAGCTAGCTTCAAACTCTGGTTGAACAACTTCTCTGGCTCCCAATTGATATAAGAGTTCGATATCTGCGTCTTGATTGGCTCGAACCACAACATCCAAATCGGGCATTAGTTCGAGAGAACGCTTTAAACAAAGACGGGTACTCATCGAATCGGGTAGAGCGATCGCCATTCCCCGTGCCTTACTAACCCCTGCTCTTTCAAGAACGTACAAACTAACTGCATTGCCGTAAACATAAGGAATTGCTGCTTCCCTTAATTGTTGAATGCGTTGTTCGGACTGGTCTATGACTAATACGGGATAACCTCGAGCTTGCAATAGTTTAACAATGTTGCGACCAACTCGCCCATAGCCACATACCACCACATGCTCTTGTACGGGTAAGTTATCTGCTACTTCTAGAGGCACATCTGCTTTATCGAGCAAATCTTTGAGCCAGGGTATAGATTCTGCCCAAACCAATATTTGAGGCATCAATCGCAGGACAAATGGTGTCAGCAGCAGCGTTACTGCCGTGGTACCTAAAATCAGCAAATAAACCTTTTGAGAAACTATCCCCAACTGTTGTCCCTCACTAGCAAGCACAAAGGAAAATTCTCCAATCTGTGCCAGTCCTAAACCAGCAATTAGTGAAGTTTTTAAGGGATAGCGAAATAACATGACTAGGGGGGTGATAATGAGAAACTTACCCAAAAAGGTCAAAGCTACTAATCCTAAGATCAGTTCCAGATTATTCCATAGAAAAATCGGGTCGATTAACATGCCAATGGCAGCAAAAAACAAGGAAGCACAGATGTCCCTCAGCGGTTCTACATAGGTCAGCGTTTGATCTGCGTACTCTACTTCGGAGATCGTCAGTCCGGCGACAAAGGCTCCCATTTCAATAGAAAGTCCCAACTCCTCAGTCAGTAAAGCTATTCCCAGACACAGAGCAACTACCCCCAAAAGGAATAATTCTCGGCTTTCCGTCCGTGCCAGTAGGCGTAGTAGGGAAGGAATTACCCAAATACCTACGATAACGGCTCCCAGAGCAAATAGTCCTATTTGCAGTAATGCCCAACCTACTGCCAGACCAATTTCTTCAGGGGGTTTGTCTAGAGCTGGTAACACGGCTAGCATTAATCCTAATGCCAAATCTTGTACTACTAAAATCCCCAGCATTACCTGTCCGTGAAGAGTGGCTGTTTCGTTGCGCTCCATCAGCTCCTTGAGCACGACAGCGGTGGAAGAGAGAGAAAGAATACCCCCTAGAAAAACACCTTGAGCTGGAGAACTCACCCATCCCATCCCTAGAGAGACTAAGGCTGTCATTAGAATGGTTAGGGCAATTTGAAGTCCTCCGCCACCCAAGCTAATGCCTTTGACTTTTTGGAGTTCGGCAAAGGAAAACTCTACCCCCAAACTAAACAGTAAAAAGGCGACTCCCAATTGAGCTAGTGTCTCTACCTGAATGATTTCCTTAATTAATCCCAGCCCCGTTGGACCTACAATCGTGCCTGCTAGCAAATACCCCAAGAGAATAGGCTGTCGTAATAAAGACGCTAGTAAACCTCCGATGGCGGCTGCTGCCAATACCGATACCAAATCAACAATTAGGCGAACGTCTTCCTGCACAAAATTTACTTAACATAACATCTGAAAAAACTATTGTTACATTAATTTTCAAGCTAGGTCTATTGCTATAGGGTTGTGTACTTTAGCTACAAGTTTTCTAGCCTTATTCCTACGATTAGAGCCTTTTTGTTTACGTGCTAGTTTGCGCTCTTTACGTACTCGGTTCTTTTCGTGTTTAGCCATCCATTTAGGGTTACTAAACTTCTGACCGTCGCTCGTAACCGCTATATCAGTAACACCTACATCAATCTCAATAGCTTTAAGTTTGAGTTTAGCGAAAAGAAACTTTTTTCTCTAACCAATTAGTTACCAATAGAGGAACATTTTTCTTCACCCAACCAAGCATAACCATACGGAAAACGGGTTTGGACATAATAGCGATCGCTTTCATTAAATCGTTCAAGCGTCGATTGCAGATTTTTTTATTGACTAGAGTTACCTCTTCCTTTTCTACTAAATGTTGTAGCAATAAAAATACATCGCGCATGCGTTCTTGCTTTTTGCGCTCTCGAACAGTAAGATTTTGAACTTTAACAGTTGTATCTGGGTAGGATAAGCATAAAAATTTAGATTAAAAGTTAATTGCTATTAAATTAGTAAATCTCAATTTGACTCGAAGCTATGGTATATCAATGTTCAAAATTTATCAATATCCTCCTCTTCTTGCTGGCAAACTGATTAAACGCTATAAACGCTTCTTAGCAGATATCCGATTAGCTTCGGGAGAAATAATTACCGCTCATTGTCCCAATACAGGTCCAATGACAGGAGTATGCGTTCCTGGTAATTTAGTACAAGTTTCTCAAAGTAGCGATCGCAAGCGAAAATTACCTTACACTTGGGAGATGATTGAAGTCAAAGATACTCAACCAACTTGGGTAGGAGTTAATACAGGCTTACCTAACAGAGTAGTCAAACTAGCTTTAGAGCAACAGCTATTCCCTGAATTAGCAGGAAAATACGACTATATTCGTACGGAAGTTAAATATGGTCTAGACGGGCAAAGTCGCGTTGACTTTCTTCTTACTGGTGATGATTCTCAATCTCCGATTTATTTAGAAGTTAAAAGCGTTACCTTAGCCCAAGGTAAAATAGCCCTCTTTCCCGATACGGTTACTACTCGCGGACAAAAACATTTGCGCGAGTTGATGGCATTAATACCAAAAGCTAGACCAGTAATGCTCTATTTTATTAATCGGGGTGATTGTTTGGCATTTGCGCCTGGCGATCGCTGCGATCCGGTCTACGGAGAATTATTCAGAGAAGCTGTCGCTGCTGGAGTAGAAGTACTGCCCTACCGTTTTGAGATTACCCCTCAGGGTATTTATTATTTGGGAAAAGCAGAATTTTTAATGAAGCAGCCAGTAATAAGAAAATAGGGAATAGTTAGTAATTGATAATTATTAATTATCCATTATCAATTATCCATTCTTAAGTTCCCAAACCTGTCCGAAGTGTGGCAAACGGCACAAACATAGACGAGTCTATCGTTGTAGTTGTGAGGTTGTTGCACCGCGAGATGTAATCGGTGCAACCAACATTTTGTGCATCGGTGAACAGGGTCAACTGCTGCCGAATCGTCAAATTCCTAAACTGATTCAATGGGTTTATCCAACTAAGTATCCTGGCTCTCTCCAGGTAGTTCGAGCGGACATCTCACAAGTAGCTCATTGAGCTTTGGCTGTTTGAGAAGCCCCGGAATTCAATTTTGGGGAGTGTCACTGATGAGGTTTATTACTCATCAACATTGGTAGAGGAGGACGAGATGAACTAGGGGGTAGCATTTGTCTTGGCGGGTTTTGGGCTATTACAGCTTGAGCTTTTTGTATTTTGCGCCAACGAACTAGTGTTCCTGTCAGGATTACGAGCAACCCAAATGATAGCAAACTCCACCGTCCTCCAACTCCACCAATTACTGCATCCACTGCTCCCAAAATAAAAATAAAGCTAGAAATTGGTTCTTTACGGTAAGCTGACTTTAAAAATCTAGGAAATATAGCGTTCATGCTGTTGCTTTATTTGGGTATTGTCACGATCTTATTTATTTTCAGCTCGATCTTAGCAGTACCTCGAGTGGTTGATACTTTCAGTATATTTATGTTTTATTGATTTTTTTGTAAAAAGTTTATATTGCGCGTTTATTGGGGAACGGAGAACAGGAAACAGAGAATTGGGAAAAGAAAATAGTAGTTTTCTCAACTCTTGTTCTAAGCTTTTAGGTAATCAGTAATTTCAGCCATAGTTAGCTAAAAATGCCAATTACCACTAGCAGATAAACATAATAATGTTATCGCAACCAAACTTGAGTTTACCGAACAAGTTTACTGCAAGCCCAGCCAAGACAGTAAGCTCTGTCCTGTCAAATATTCGATCGCTAATGTTAAAACAAAGCCGATCATTGCTGCTCGACCATTTAAACGTTCTGCATATTCATTAAAACCAAATTTAGGCTCTTCTATTTTAGGCGTGGTGGTAGGTTGTGATTCGCTCATGAGTATATTAACCTTGTGTCTATATCTTTACAATTCTTTACTTTATATTTTAGTCGATTTACTGACCAGATATTCTTGCCTCTATTGCCTAAACCATCAATCTACAGCGAACAGGGGACAGGGTATTTTGAATTTTGAACTTTGAAGGAAGTGTCTTAAGCTTTGCTGTCACTGCTATACCTCTAGGTGGGCATTGCCCACCCAGTATAATTATTCGCGACCGTTAAGGGCGATCAGTAACCGCAAGATAAAAATGAATAGATTAATGTAAGTTAGATACATCGAGAGAGCGACTGGCAAATACTGATCGTCGCGGTAAGCGCGGGGCAGAATATAAAAATCTACTACAGCAGAACCTGCAAATAACGCTACACCTATGCCAGAAATGCCTATTTCTAACCAGCTTGGAGTATATACTCCGAAAAGAGCAAAGCCTAATTGAGCAAAAAGAACTACTAATAAGGCAATAACTCCCAGACGAACGGTTTGCGCTAGAGCCAAGCCATCTTCTTCAGACAGGTTAGAACCAAGATTGCGCCCGATAATAAAAGTGACTCCGCAGCCGAGAGCGGCAATACCAATTCCTTGAATGCCAACTCCAGCCGTACCGAGAGCAACAAAGATGATACCACTGAGGGTATATCCAGAAAGAAGGCTATAAATAGCCAAAAGAGGCAGAGCGGTACTATTATTACCTTTTTCAGCAACGCCACGAGCAATAAAAAAGAGAATTAACTCGGCGATGATTGCACCAAAAAAGGTAGGCATAAAGAGGTTGGGATAGGAATTAATTACACCCAAACCACCATAAGCACCAATCGCAGTTAAAACCAAACCTCCACCCAAATAGGGTAAGGCATTAGCGATTACGTTGGGACCAATGAGGGCTTTTCCTCTGACTTCCCCCATTGCTTGGCGAAAATTACTAGTGTTACTCATGATTTTTTTACTGACAATCTAAATCTAAATAGTAATTGAGTATACTTACCTCGATTTTAATCTAGTCTTCAAAGAAGCTAGAGATAGGGATTTCCGAATGACCAAATCAGTAAACAGCGAGAAGAATTTTCGGGCTGTATTTGAGAGCGTGCAGTTAGTTAAAAATTGAGTGTTAAAAGCATTTTGAGATTAATCCCATCATAAGATAAGGGAAGAGATAGCTATTTGTATATTGTGTAAAGTGACCGGTCAAGAGTGAAAAATTCCCAAGTGGGCATAAAAATAGATAATACATTTACCGAGGCTGCTTTTGATATTGTGGCTATGGCAGCTTCGGCAGGCGGATTAAATGCTCTCTCGCAAATTCTCTCTAGCTTGCCTGCTAATTTTCCCGCAGCTATTGTTATCGTACAGCACCTCGATCGCAAATACCGCTCTTTGATGGCAGATATCCTTAGTCGGCGCACTCCTTTGAAAGTTAAACAAGCTGAAGAAGGAGACTGTTTAAGTCCAGGGACAGTCTATATTGCTCGTCCCAACCGTCACTTACTGGTCAATTCCGATGGCACCCTTTCCCTGAGCCAATCAGAGTTGGTACATTTTGTCCGTCCTTCTGCCGATCTTCTTTTCGACTCGACAGCAGCTAGCTACAAAGATCGAGCGATCGCACTTGTGCTTACAGGAACTGGTAATGATGGAGTTATGGGAGTTCAAGCGATTAAAAAAATGGGCGGGACGGTTATCGTTCAAGACGAGGAATCCTGTGAATATTTTGGCATGCCCAGTGCAGCTATTCAAACGGGAGTAGTAGATTTTATCTTGCCTTTATCGGAAATTGCTCCGGCATTAATATCTTTGGTGATGCAGAGAGAAAGCTGAATTTAGTCCACTCTGTAAATCCTCAGAAAGGAGATAAGAAGCTTTTGCCTCTTGTGCAGCTGTAATAATAAGTGAGTCCCACCAAGATAAAGTTAAAAGTAGTAAGGTTTTTAGAAAATTTATAAATCACTGATATACCTCAGTAATGACCAATAATAACGAGGAACGAGTATTTGAAGAACTTTTAGAGTACCTGAAACGATCGCGAGGTTTTGATTTTACTGGGTATAAGCGTTCCAGCCTCATGCGCCGAGTTCGCAAGCAAATGCACTCGCACGGGATTAACAGTTTTGAAGCTTATCTGGACTACTTACAAGTTCATCAAGAAGAATTTTTACCTCTGTTTAACACTATCTTGATTAACGTTACTGGCTTTTTCCGAGATGTGAATGCTTGGAAATACTTGCAGAGTCAAATTATTCCCCGTCTCATTAACAACAAGTCCGAGCAATCGCCCATTCGCGTTTGGAGTACGGGCTGCGCTTCTGGTGAAGAAGCCTATATCCTGGCAATAATTTTGGCAGAAATTCTGGGAGTGGAGCAGTTTCGCCAAAGAGTCAAAATCTACGCTACCGACGTAGATGAAGAAGCCCTCAACCAAGCTCGTCATGCAAGCTACAGCGACAAAGATGTAGAGGCAATTTCGACGGAGCTACAGGAGCGATATTTTGAGGTAATGGGAAACCGCTATGTCTTCCGCCCCGATCTACGCCGTGCAGTAATTTTTGGACGACACGATTTGGTTCGGGATGCTCCTATTTCCCGCCTCGACCTTCTGGTATGCCGCAATACCCTAATGTACTTTAATGCGGAGACTCAAGCAAAAATTCTGGCTCGCTTCCGCTTTGCTCTCAACGATACTGGAGTGCTGTTTTTGGGTAAAGCGGAAATGCTACTCACCCGTACCAACCTCTTTATACCCATCAGCCTGCAACACCGTATTTTTAGTCGAGTGTCTAAAACCAATCGGCGCGATCGCCGGCTGCTGCTACCCCTGTCAGTAGAGGAAGAAGCCAACGAAACTTTGCAACGCTACGATCGAATAAAAGAAATAGCTTTTGATGTCGCTCCTGTAGCTCAAATTATCGTCGATATCGATGGCAAACTAGTATCGGCAAATGCCTCCGCTCGCTCTATGTTTGGCATTAACCTCTGCGATCTAGATCGTCCCTTACAAGATTTGCAAATTTCTTACCGTCCTCTGGAGCTGCGTTCTCTTATCGAACAAGCTTACCAAGAATGTCGAACGATCACGATCGATGATGTCGTTCGTAATCTACCAGATAATCAAACCCAATATCTAGACGTACGGATTAACTCTTTAGAAGACAATTATGGCAATGGCGAATTAATGGGAGTCAGCATTACTTTTACTGATGTTACTCGCTATCACAGTCTTCAAACAGAACTTCATCAAGCCAATCAGGAACTAGAAACTGCTAATGAAGAACTTCAATCTAGCAATGAAGAACTAGAGACGACTAACGAGGAACTCCAATCTACCAACGAAGAATTGGAGACTACCAACGAAGAACTCCAATCTACTAATGAAGAATTGGAGACAATGAATGAAGAACTCCACTCTACCAATGAGGAACTGCAGACGATTAATGATGAGTTGCGCCTGCGCACGTTCGAACTCAATCAGGTAAATGCATTTTTGAAGTCTATCCTCGCTAGCCTCAAGGCGGGAGTAATTGTCGTAGATCCTCAATTCAACATCTTGAGTTGGAACAAGGAGGCAGAAAATCTTTGGGGATTGCGAACCGAAGAGGTGCAAAGACAATCTTTTTTCTCTCTCGATATCGGCTTGCCCGTCGACCAAATGCGAGAACCGATCCGCAATTGCCTTTTGGGATTAGAACAGCAGCAGGAAGTAATAATAGAAGCAATCAACCGTCGAGGGAAAAGTATTCAGTGCCGAGTTAGTTACAATCCCCTTATCGATGCCGAAAAAGAATGTCAGGGGGTCATTCTTTTGATAGAAGAAGTCGAACTTGAGTTTGTCTAAAATTTGATAGTAGATTTCTTGTATGAGGTCGGGAACGGTGGAGCTTTCAAGGTGAGGGGGCGGTGCGGGAACCGCCAAGCCGCACTTTAGATCTCCTCCCTACCCGCACACAGCTCCTTGGGAACGGGGAACAGTTAAATATATATATTAAGGAAAGTTTTTACAAAATAGATACAATGTCCAATAATGCTCGAAAACAAATTAAACAGGAGAGTGCCCAGAGAAAGATAAAACTTGCTCAAAAGCACCAGAAGATAGCAGAAAAAACCGGAAACAAACTAGTCGAACACGGGAAATTGATACAAGAAAAAAATCCGTGTTTCCAGGAACAGGGTGAGTTTATAGAAGAGCGTGGCAAACAAATCAACGAGCTTGCCCGAATACAAGAACAAACCTTGCAAGCCGCAATAGAAAAAGAAGAATCTTTAGACGAATTTTATCAATTAGTAGACAAGGCAGAGCAGCAACAGTTGCAGGCAAATCAAGCGCACACTAAAGCAATTAAAAAATATAACGAGATAATTTGAGAGCAACTGGAAACAAATCAGAAATCAGCCGATAAAAATCAGTAGAAATCAAGAATAATCGTGGAATTTAGCGATCTAGAGCAACAAATAACTCGATTTCATCAGCGAATTGAACAGTTTCAGCACTACCTTAGGAAATCCTTACCTGATTCTAAGGATACATCGACAGAGGCGATCGCCGAACTTGATACGGCACTGGAAGAGTTAAACGTTGCGGTTGAAGAGTTACACATACAAAACGAAGAATTGCTCGTCACTCGTCAAGAATTAGAGTTCGAGCGTCAGCGTTACTTGGAGTTGTTTGAATTCGCCCCAGACGGATATCTGGTGACAGATGCACGGGGAATAATCCAGGAGGCAAACTTAGCGGCGGAAACTATGCTTGACCTGCGCCGCGATTTGATGGCAGGCAAACCCTTAATTGTCTTTTTGACCGAGGCAGATCGCCAAATAATTCTCTCTCGACTGGATCGGCTGGCATGTTTGTCGCTCGAGAATTGGCAGAGTGTCCAAACTGTTGCTCGCACTCATCCCCAAAAGAAGCAAAATTTTCATACTCTGACACACTTCTTCTTGCCGAACTGGGAAGTAACTCTTACACCTAGAAAAGGCGAACCTTTTCCAGCAATACTTTCTGTCTCTGGCGAGTATAACTCTCAAGGAAATTTGCTCAGATTGCGCTGGCTAATCAGGAATATCAGCCAACAGAAGCAAACCGAGCAGAAAATACGCGAGCAAGCTGCCTTACTCGATGTTGCGACAGAAGCAATTTTTGTTTTGAGGCTAGAAGATAACCAAATTTTGTTCTGGAACAAGGGAGCCGAGCAAATCTATGGCTGGAAGGCAAGAGAAGCTGTGGAGAAAACGTGGAGCGAACTTTGGTGTAAAGAAGTGTTGCCGCAACTCCAAGAAGTAAGGAAAGCTGTTATCGAGCAAGGCAAGTGGCAGGGGGAATTGCCCAAAACCACTAAAACCGGACGGGAAATTTACGTCGAAAGCTACTGGACGCTAATGCGCGATGAGGAAGGCAAACCTAAATCTATTTTGGTTGTCGAGAGCGATATCACCCAAAAAAAACAACTCGAAGCACAATTTTTACACGCTCAGCGTCTGGAAAGTCTAGGTAGTTTAGCAAGCGGTATTGCCCACGATTTAAACAACATACTCAGCCCAATTATGGGAGTGGCTCAACTACTACCGCGAACGATACCTAATTTAGAGCAGAGCCATTTAGAGCTGCTAAAAATACTGGAAAATAGCTCAAAACGCGGCAGTGAGCTAGTCAAGCAGATTTTATTATTTACCCGAGGCATAGAAGGCGATCGCCAACTCGTAAAAGTCAGAAACTTACTTTGGGAAGTAGTAACGGTGCTAGAGCAAACCTTTCCCAAATCGATTAAAATTCACAAAAATATTCCAAAACAAAACCTCTATCTCGTCCGTGCAGATATTACTCAACTGCAGCAGGTATTGATGAACCTGTGCATTAATGCCCGCGATGCAATGCCTAACGGCGGCATTCTGACCCTTACCGCCCAAAATCGGTTTGTGGATCGGAACTTAGCCCTAAAACACCCAGATGCTAACATAGGTCATTATTTAGTCGTCTCTGTTGCCGATACGGGGATTGGCATATCTCCCGAAAACTTAGACCGCATTTTCGAGCCTTTTTTCACGACTAAAGAACGAGGCAAAGGAACTGGATTGGGACTTTCTAGCGTTTTCGGCATCGTTAAAAACCACGGCGGCTTTATCAGTGTAGATAGCGAGGTAGGAAAAGGTACTTGCTTCGAGATTTATTTACCAGCTCAGGACGGAAAAATAAAGCACGCCAATCTGTCAGAAAGCTCCCCATCTCTGACAGGAGAAGGAGAATTGCTCCTGGTAGTAGATGATGAAGCAGCGATTCGAGAGACACTTTCATTCACCCTCAAGTCATACAATTACAAAACCATAACTGCCAGCAATGGAACTGAGGCGATCGAGCTTTATAAGCGCCACCAAGATGAAATTAGTATAGTATTGCTAGACTTAATGATGCCATCCCTCGACGGTTCTACTACTATTCTTACCCTCAAAAAAATTAATCCCCAGGTCAAGATTATTGCGATGAGCGGACTTGTCTCCTATGAAGAGATCGGCTATAGCCAAGAAGTTCAAACTGCCGTTCGAGGATTTTTGTCCAAGCCTTTTAGTAGAGACGAGTTACTAACAACTATCAACGAGGTTATCAGAATCTAATATCAATTACCCAAAATAGCTAATACATTACGGATATCGTTACGCACCTATGGACGCTTCAAGAACATGCATCTGGGATTTCTCTAGATGGCACGTCCTCAAGAAACTATTTGTTAGTTTAGTCCCATCAACTGCCAGGAAATTAATTTCCTGGCTAAGAGTTGAAGTCCTCTTTAGAGGACTAAACAAGGATTTTAGTTTATTTTAATAGACTTTAGATATTAGCTCGGAAATTGATTTGGGAGCAGACTGACAACGAATCCACTTTCAGGAATTTTGTCAGTTAACCAGAGTCTGACTCTTGACCCCTAATCAAGTCTTTCATTACTTTTTCCAATTGGTATAATTAGATGAAATCTGTTTAATTAGTAGTGATAAAAAACTCCCCGTCGGGAGCATCGATCGCAACAAGCTTAAAATCATCGCGGTCTACTACTAGCTATCTTACCACCAGGACAGGACACTGGACGTGGTGTAATACATGATCGCTCACACTACCGAGCAGTACCCGTTCGACTATTCCGTAGCCATGAGAACCGATGACTAACAAGTCTGGTGCTTCCTGTTTGGCTACATCACAGATAATTTTTTTAGAGTCGCCGATTTCATGACGAGTTAAATATTTAACACCAGCTTGTCTACAAAGTTGTGCTGCCTGTTCTAGACTGGTTTGAGTTTTTTCTTCTTCCAGTTCGATCAGCTCTGCTTCTTGCCAAGCTCCAACACTTATATTATCTGTTAACATTCCCGGCATAGTTGGAGTTGTTGGCACGACAGCTGGTTCCTCTACAGAAAGTAACAAGAAATTAGCTTCCGGGGAATTGACTAAACGAAGTGCTTGTTTAAGGGCACGGTAGCTACATTCAGACAGATCGACAGCAACAAGAATTTTCATAGGTTTTTTAATTTAACTTCATCAATTACAAGTAAGCGATCGCTCTTAAAATATTGTAGAAAAACAAGATGCTACTGTTGGTTAAGCTTACAGAAGTGAGAAACATTGAGTAAATCCAAATTGGTTTGAACTGTCTGTTGTAGCTGCTCGGTCAAGCTCTCTATCGTAGCTTCCCGGTTCTGTTTGTAGCGATGAAAATAATCTTTGAGGTTGATTGGTTTACCAATGGACAAGTGTGCTTTACGATGTCCTTTGGGTCGTGGATGCTCGATCTGAAAAACCTCTCGTTCAAATCTGATGAGAGTATCCATGAAACGCTCTGGTGTAGGAGCTGAGGCTACATAACCATCATAAATGGCATCGAAGTTGAGGAGGCGGACAGTAGTTTGGTAAAGGGCATCGTAGGTTTCTTCCTCTTCTGACAATTTTTCGCTACGAGATTCTAAAATTGACTGAATTTTATAAATTCGTTCTCGCATTGGTAGATGTACAGCCGAAGTCAGTTTTAGTTTTTGTTCGCATTCATCGAGTACGCGATTTTTAAGTTGTTCGATCCTTTGGTTCCAATCTTTCTCAGTAGTTAAGTTCTTTTCGATGCCATATTCCCTTTCTAGATTGAGCAACACTTGCTCGGCTATAACCCGTAAACGCTGATAGAAATCTGAAACGGCTGGGTCAATGTTTAATGCTTCTTCCAAACGGCTTAATGTTCGTTCTATAACCGAATTCATCGAGCTGGTATAGCGATACTTGAGACTTACAGGCACTAGATAAAAATTAGGAACTGTAGTCTCGTGTTGAGCTAGTCGATTCATAGCTTTTAAGGCTAGTTCGACAGCACCAGAACGGAAGGGCATAACCGTATCATTTTGGTAAGAACAGCCTCCTTCGGGAAAAATAACCAGGCGGCAGGCTGGTTCTTGAAGTAACTTCAAGGTTTGGACGATGCTAGGACGATCGCCTAAACCCCGTCTGATTGAGTAGGCACCAATACGCTGAAGGAATTTTCCCTGCAATCCTTTAAAAGCTTCATAAGCCACAATGTAATGGAAGAGTTGCCCTAAGCGGGTAGAAAGCAGAAACAAAACAACTCCATCATCGAGAGTGGGATGATTGGGAAGAAAGACTATTCTTTCTTCTTCTATAGCTTTCAATACCTCGATATCGGCAGGTGCGATCGCCAACTCTACTTGATAAACGCAGTAGACGATGGGATAGGAAATACTTTGACATATCCTAGTGAGGAGAGGATTGAGTTTCGGCGGATAAAATGGGGGGTCAAAAGTAACCGAACTAGACATAAGTGGTCTGACATCATCTAGATTGATACTTCGCTCTCTCTGTTTGCTCTAGTTTAACTGAATCTTGTAAGAAGTCTTTCGATGAACGCGACGGGAGGGACATCACGAGCAGCCGACGCGGAAAGTGCTAGACGGGGGTTACGGATTCTTTGGGAAAGGAATGCCATTCGCCGAAGGCGCACTAAAAAGCGAAGGTGCGAGGAGCGACCTGGAACTTTTTGACCCTAGTCTTCGACGCTCTGCGTGTACGGGAACGGACTCCAGTACAGAATGACCCCTCATAAGTTCCATCAACCGCCAGGGAATTAATTTCCTGGCTAAAAGTCGAAGTTCTCTAAACAGGACTAAAAAGAGGAATAAACAAAGATGTTAGTCTATTGTAATAGACTTTAGATATTAGCTCGGAAATTAATTTGAGAGCGGGCTAACAACGAATCCACTTTCAGCAATTTTGTCAGTCAAACTATAGTACAGATATTATTGATGGGACGCATCGATAGAGGAGTTACGCGCCGTCGTACGGCGCATAGTAACCTCCGTACTGCTCTTGGAAGACTTGTAAGAATTATAAAAAGCGATCGAGCGCCCATTCCTTCTAGGAATAGTCATTTTTCCTTTGTATTGCGTCTATCGGCGTGTCTTATTGTCTGACGCTAATATTAGTAGTTAACGTTCGTTAGCAATGTCAACGTTCTGCTACCTTGCAACGACAGAGGGTGCGCGCGCCCTTGATATTCGTCAAAATCGAGATTCGGTATCGAGGTTTTTATACTCCTCGTAACGTATTCCCCAAAAACCGGCAAATGTTCCGGCACCTCGATAAATGTTTAGTATAGATGCGATCGCAGCATGTTTTCCTCGGACTAAAGAGGGGAGCAGCCCAATTAGTCCGAACAAAATCAGTCCGCTTCCTTTGGCTAGGCGAATGGCTTGTACCTTAATTGACGGATATAGTTCTCGCTCTAATAAACTTTGTGCGCTCCAACCGTGAAAATTACGCCTCAGAATCCACCTCAGCTTAGTACGAGACTTAGGAACCCACTCATAGACAATGGCTTCATTCGCCCAGACAATCTTATATCCATCACGGCAAAGACGCATGAAAAGGTGCGAATCTTCTCCACCCGTTATCGCAAAACGGTCGTCAAAAACTGTGTCTAGTTTCCTTAAAACCTCAGCACGAACCAGGACATTATTAGTAAAGGCAACTTTCATCGGATGTCCTGTAGGCTTACGAAGCTGCTCAAAAAATTTTCCTTTCTTTAACCACTCAGGAATATCTTCTTCAAAGCGCGCTACAACAGGTCCGGTAACCACATCTGCATTATATTCCTGTTGAACTAATAAGAGTTGTTCGAGCCAAGACGGTTCGGGTACTTCATCGTCATCAATCGTGGCGATAAAATCCGCATCTTTGGAAGCACGGGATATCGATTTATTGCGAGCATAGGAAATACCGCGCTGAGGTTCGATGCCATACTTGAGTACCCATTGAAAATTCGATTCGATCTCCTTACAAGACTGACCAGCCGAACCCGATGAATCGTTATCAATGACAATGACTTCTATATTAGGAGGCTCGATCTTGTTAAAAGTTAAGCGATCGAGACCTTCGAGCAAACGTTTCAATCCTCTAGGACGTTGATAGGTGATTACACAAATAGAAACTAGCATTTTTAAATTAATCTTTATATTAGGAAAAATTATCTAATCTCTTTCCGCGTCACCCTTATCGAGGAAATTAAATACACGGGGAGCTTATTTATCTCTCTCCCACGCATCCTGCCAGATGGGATGAGCATTACTAACTATTTCCCAAAACTGACGACGACCTCGGAACAGACAGTAGCTAAAAACGATCGCAGCTTGCCAATTAATTAATAGAGAAGGATTTTGCGTACCGACGACGACAGCAGCCAGCATAAATGCGAACAGAACCCAGCGAAGCAATTGCCCTATATTTTTCATATTGTCTAGCCATTCGGTTCTGGAGTATCGATAGATAATATAGGGAAGCCAACGGGAAAGAACCTGGGAAACGAACAACATCGACCCGACTAGATTAGTTACTGTTATGCAGAGAAAGCCAAAGCACTTATAAGCTTGCAAAACTGGGTACAGCCATAGTCTGGTTTTTTTATCGATACGATTGTAAATCCAATAACTAGCTCGCAAGGCAATGAGTAAACATAACCAAAAACCCATGGGGGTCAATACACTGACTCGATTCAATTGGCTAAACTGAAAACCGAGATCGACAATGCTTGGAGTAACCTTAATCGATTCGAGCAGAATAATACCGGGAATTGCTAAAATTATCGCCCAAAACCAAGGCTGCCATAAATTGATTCTTTTTTTGTAGCGTTGATAGTTTTCTGACAAAGCAGGATCTTTTTCAAACTTTTCGGCAATTAGGTCATTTTCCATGTAGCCTATTTCATAGATGCACCAGAAAGAGACCATCAAAAATAGTAGGCTAGTAGCATGTAAGATAGGATGATTACTCAGCCAACTGGTCCCTAGGATTAGGAATAACAAGTCCTCAGCTACAATTACCTTGAAAAAATAATGTTGACCTGAAAGTTTAACTCGCTCTGTATACAATAACGGAATATAAATATCAGCCATGGCAGGAATGTATTGAGCCGTTGGCCAGGTAACTAAGCAAGGTAAAGATACTGAAGAGAGTAAGGGTGCATCGTCGTCTATCGAATCGGTAACCGCAATGGCGCGAGTAACTACATCTTCTCCCAATACCGATGTCACTCGTAAATATTTGCCCCTGTTGCGGTCTGTTGAGCCTTGCCAAAAGCGACAAGCAATTATTTTATTTATGGGTAGGGGTAAATGTTTGCAGATTGGACGAACAATAAAGTCAAAACCTTGGGTAGCTAAAATCAGTTGGGAATTTAGATTTTTATTAAGAGCTTGAACTAGCATTGCGTTAGTATGCGAATGAGCTAACTGCTGCGCACGCCTTTGCCACAATAGGGGTGTCCAAGGAAAAAACAAGGTTGTTACTACGACACGTACCCAATCCCGCGATCGCTCTCCCCTAATTGAACTCGGTAACCAGTTCCAGGGTTTCAGAAAGCTCATAAGCGCTAATAAAACAGCTCCAATGAGACGGGGTTGCAAGCTGTTAAGATATTCTTCTGTAGAATTGCGCAAGAAAAGAGTTTCATCAAAATCTAAAATAATTGGTGTATTATCTGGTGCTGTCTCGATAAGTTTTATCGTTTCTGCGACAGAGCGCCTAAAATTGTATTTCTCGGAATTTAAAATTTGAGACATGAGCTTGTGATGTCTTGGAATAATAGAAGAGCGAGATTTCTAAAAATAATAAAGTATAAAGTAATATTTTTTCGTGAAAATTTGGTTAATAAGAGTTGATTGGGAACAATAAAAAATTGGTATTAAATATGCCAATTTTGCCAAATTGATAGACTTATTGTTTTTTCTCGAGCGAGCGATAAATTCATTAAATCTTTACAACTTTTTGTCGATTTATTAAACTCATACTGCGATGAATTTAAAATTTAAATAACAGCAAAGCTGTTTGAAATAAACCAACAATAAACCCTAGCAAACCACCGAGATTAACAATCGCCTGTAGTTCATTTTTGACTATCCCTTGAGTAGCTTCTTCTAATTCTTGGGGAGAAGTTGCCGTAACGCGATCGATAATTAACGTATCAATAGAAAGAATGGGAATTACTTGTGCTACCAGTTTTTCCAAATCTTGTTCCAAATAGCGTTCTAAGATTAATGCCAACTCTTGGCTAATTACTTCCAAGGAACTATTCACTGTTTCTGAAGCACGCAGTCGATTAATAATCAAGACTGCTAAATTATCCCAATCAACCGAATCGCCTAAGTTTTGAATAAATTCTGCACCGCGACTTTGTATATAGTCACGCACTGCGTCGCGAGTGGTTTTTCGTAATTGTCTTACAGTAGCTACGGGTACATTTTGTAGAGATAAATTCTGAAACCAATTTTTTAAACGATTGCGAATTTCTAAGGAAAACATCAACTCTTTTAAGCGAGCATTAGTAATATCTTTTTCATCCAGGCAAAAAGTACGCAAACGAGTCAAAGTATTACGCAACCCAAATAGATTGGCTACTACCCAATAGGTACCGCTGGTTTTTTCACGAAAACCTTCATCAATAATCTGGATATTGCGATCGGTTAAAAAATCAATAATTGCTTGGCGCAGAACATCTGGCGGGATAACTACCTCTAAGAGCCAATCAGAAACTTGCCTTGCTTGTGCGTCATTAAGCTTAAAATCTAATAAAATTTGGTCGAAAATTTGGTTGATTTGGTCTTCTAAAAAATCTTCTCGCCTTGCCAGGACTTTGAGTAAACGAGGTAATGATTGACTAAATAAATCTTTCAGGATTTTAGCTAAAATTTTGGCTGTTTTCTTTTCTTTATCAGCCTGGATTTGTTCTAAAGCTAGCTTTAAAAGCCATAACAAAGCTCCTTCGACTCGCTCGGTTTTTAGCAGTCGCTGTGCCAATTTTTGTAGCTCTCCAGGGGTTAACAGCGATCCCATAATTGTATCGGAGACTTTTTTGGCTAAACGCTCTTGATTGCTAGGAATTAACCCTGGAGTGAAAGGTAATCTTCGTTTACCAATATAAATAGGTTTATAGGGACGAAAGAGCATTTTAATGGCTAGATCGTTAGTGAAATAGCCAATGACCGCACCAGCTAAGGGAGGAACAAATAAGAACCAAAAACTAGACAGTTGCAAGGCAGTAATCGAGAATTAATATTTACTATTATCTCTATCTTATTTGGTCAGAACTAATACACCCATCGTTCCACCAGCAAGAGCATAATGAGTAGCAGAGACAAATTCGGCTTGAGAGGCAAGTTTGACTTGCTCCGTGCCTGTAGGAAATCGCTCTAAACTGGGCGCGATATAAGCGTATTCTTCTGTCATCTCGAAATGACGAGCAGTGGGGACTACAATATTTTGTAGATACCATTGTTGAAAAATGTGCATCCAAGGTGACTCTGGGCGATGAAAGTCGAGAATAGCAGCTTTTGCTCCTGGCTTGAGAACGCGATGTAATTCTTGCAAACAGAGAGGAATATTGATTACATTGCGCAGACCATAGCCCATGGTAGCACAGTCAAAAAAGTTATTGTCAAAAGGTAGTTTGAGAGCATCTCCTTCAACCCAGTCGATTGATAGAGTAGGACAATCGAGCATTTGACGTTGACGGGCGATCGCTAATTGCTGGCAGGCAAAATCTAAACCAATTACTCTGCCACTCTTTCCTACTTGTTTTGCTAACATCAAAGCCAAATCTCCGCTACCGCAGCAAACATCTAAAGCCGTATCTCCTGGTTTAGGTTCGCTCCATTTGACGGTCATCAGCTTCCAAATCCGATGTTGACCGAGGCTTAACCAGTTATTTAAGCGATCGTATCTGGGAGCAATGCGATCGAAAATGGCTTTGATTTCCGATGCAGAGGGTGAAGTTACTTGGGTCATTATTTAGTAGTCGGTCTTCAATCTATTATCGTGCCATAAGTTCAAAATTTAAAATTGCCTATTACTTATTTCTTTTAATTTTTCATGACTACTTGTCTGGCATCAACTCAGGCGCTGGCGAATCCACAAAGCAAAAAGTGGCAGGGCAATGCGATAGTCAAGTTCTGCTCCGTAAATTAAACCCTTGTGCTGAAGTCCGGCGATCGCTCCTTGTAAACTGCCTCCTCTGGAAAGGTGGTGTTTATTGATATATTCCCGACTCTGAGGTTTATTAGTAGGATCTAAAGCCAAAGATTCTAATAGTTGTGCTTGAGAGGCAGGAAGCAATACTAATAAAGATTCAAAGATCGTAGAAAGATCTGTAAGCACCTCCCGAATAGTTTGCTCGATTTGGCGATCGCCGATTAGTCCGTTACTAATCCGCACGTTACACAAACGACGCACTAGGGTAGAAGCGTCTCCGAGGTGTCCTTGAACTGCATTTAAAAATCTCTCTAAAGCTCGCGATCGCGGATCGAAGGTTAACCCTTCTCGATGCAAAACTGTGCTTGCCCAAGCAGCAACCACATCGTCGGCTAGAGGAGTTAATTTGACGGTTTCTAAACTGATATCCGACTCTTCGACACGCTCGCTCGTTTCTGCTAGCGTTGCCACTAACACGTAACTTGCTTCTGTCTGACGCTTAATCTCGCTGCGCAGTAATTTCTCCCATCGGCGATTGCGATCCCAAAAACGGATATGGGGAAAACTTTGCAAAATTATGACTACTTGCCTGCCCACTGCATCTGCTAGTTGTTGAGGCAACTTTAATAATAATTGATAAGCTTGCCACAACTGCTCCTCTGTAGTTGAGTTTGAGAGTATGAGCTGGAGATTTACTCTGCTTTCAGCTTTGAAAACAAAAAACTGGGCAGCTTCACCCGTTACCCACTCCCTTAGGAAAGCGATCGCACCCTGACTTTTGACCGCTTGACTAATACCTTCGCAAATTAATTGTACCAAACGCTGACCGTCGGTTGCCCGAATACAGTCAACTTCAACAATTTTCGCCCCTACTTCTGCTGCTGCTCGTCGTACTAAAGTCCGTCGCCCGCTTCCCGGCACGCCAGCAATTAGTAAGTCTTTATCCTGAGCAAGGGCGTGAGTAATCTGCTGGAATTGAGCTTGCCGCCCATATAGTTCCAACGGTGCAGATAACTCTGATGAATTCATAACTCTCGTTTCAAAAGGTTGCCTGTTGATATTAGCATTTCCGTCGCTTTGTCATTAGTCATTGGTCATTAGTCATTCGATAACTACTAATACTAGGGTTATAACAAATGACAAACAACAAAAGATAAAGGACACGCCGATAGGCGTAATACAAAGGACAAACAGTTAATACAAGACAAAGGACTGCAATTAAACGATACAGAAAACGATCGTCTAGTGAATTCTTATCGAGGAAATCCTCTAGCACTTAAAATTGCTGCAATTGCGATCGCAGATATATTTGTCGGAGATTTATCCAAATTTTTGGCTCAAGAAAATCGAGTTTTTAATGGCATTCGTTACCATCTCAACCAGCAGTTCGATCGCCTTTCAGAACGAGAAAAACAAGTTATGTACTGGTTGGCAATCGATCGCGAACCAGTTACTGCTAAGGAGTTACAACAAGATTTAGTTTTTCCATCATCGGATGCCGATATTTTAGAAACCTTGGAATACTGAGTAGGCGATCGCTGATTGAAAAAACTGTCACAGGTTTTACACAACAACACCAATATTTTTAGGAATAATAATTGGTATTTATTGAGTTTTTTGGATAGGGTTTAATATTATTGTACATTAATCTAAAAAACATCAAATCCTTGTAATTAATTCAAATAATTTTTATAAAGTTTGATTAGTATAGTATAAGTTGCCGAGTTGCTCGATAGCGTTTTCTCGAGTAAAGTTTTTATTATATATAAAATTCATCTATTTACTTATAATTACTTCATTTATAAAAATTTTTTATAAAATATTGATTGAAGTATAAAATACTTCAAGGTTTAATCGATCTAAATTTTAACTTTAGTTTGCTAGTAGTATTTTACCTAAAGTCTAAAGTAATGATTTTTGATGAAAAAATTTCATTTAACTAAGTAACTAAACCCATTCAGAAAAAGAAGCAGAGTTTTCATTTATGGAAGTAAATCTAAATTATTTTTTTAACCATATTACTGATTTTTCAATTAAGCTTTTAGCAATTAAAAATAAGTTAAAAATACAACCAAAAATTCATGATTATACTCAATATGATTGTAATCATGACTATATTTTTGAGGTTGCAGAACGAGAAAATTACGGTTATATGACAGGACAAGGACAAGGTATTAATCAAGGGGATTACTTAATCTTATCCAGTGGCTCTAATACCCTTAAATATCAAGTTGAAGAAATTGAGTACTACTCCAATCCATCAGATATGTGGATAGCTCTGCTCAAAGAAGTGTCTATAGAACAATAAATCGGGTAATTGCTAGACTTCGTCACCCTGCGGGAACGCTGCACCTTCGACTCAGTTTCACTGAAACTGCTCTTAGGCAGCTTCACCCGATTCTCGATCCTGATTTTTCCTTTACCTTCTTCCCGAAAGAAGGCTCCCGCTTAAACGTTAGTAAGCGCGGAGACGGGGCTTTCAAGCATCCGAAATGAATTCGGAACGCTGGCGACTTACCTTAATTGGAGTCCTAGTTATTTTGTATCTTCGGTTGGGGGCGCACCTATTGAAGTGCTAAAAAGATATATAGAGAACCAAGAAAAGCCTTCCTTACAGACGGGGTTTTAAACCCAAATTCTCTGATAAACATCCGTTGATGTTGAAGTAATTCGTTAGCTATTTAACCACTGGAACTTTTGCTGTTACTAGAGGAACCACTTCTGAATCAAAACTATTTTCCGATGAAGCACTACCTGCTAATGCCATCCAAGAGAAAACAAGTACGGGAATAATACCCAACACAATTCCTAATAAGACTGGAAGATAAATCCCTGCAGCTAAACTCAGTATCGTAGCAAAAGCAAAATTACTCAAATAAATTGCTACAGGTAATCCCAATCGAGCGCGAGATAAGTTAAGGGGTTTAACTTGCCAAAGAAGGGTAGCTATGGTCATAAAGACGATACCAGTTCCCATCCAGCCAACAAAATTTTGATAAGGCATACCAAAGAAAGCACCAGGCTGTTCCCAAATCCAGAAAGGAAGATGAGTCTGACTCATTGCCGGATCGAGAACGAAATCCCAGGAGGTTAACAACAATGCACCAAAAGCGATCGCAGCTATTTTAGCCAACCAACTTTTGATTTTTATACTTTCTAAACCTGCACGAGCAATTATATAAGTACTCAGTCCCAGATAAAACCAAGATAGAGGAATAGTAAAAGGAACCAAACCAGCTATTTTATAACCCAAACCACTGAGATAGCGATAATGACCGAAAGGAAATCCCGTGCTAGTGCCTAACAATTCACTTCCTAAAGACACAAAAATTGCTGGAAGCATAAATGCTAACCAGTGCCAAATCCCCAGAGTCCGATAAGCATAAACAGCTACAGCTGCCATTCCCAATACCATGTAAACAACACCCCCACCAGCCATTGACCAGCTAAAAGCAGTCTGTCCCCAGGGGAATTCTGACAATTTTGCCATAAAATCCTGATTGGGTAAGACTAATAAAATTCCTGCCAACCCAAAAGCCATCGATAAAATGTGACCGATGAGAAGATAAAACATAAATTTCTGGATATAGTTTTGCTTATTGGCACTAATCAATGGTTTCATCAGTAAACAATATTAATACGAGATTTGTTCTCTACTAGTTTACAAATCTTGATTAAAAAATGTGTAAAAATCTATAGATTTATTTAATTCCCCCAAATACTACATGGCACTCTTGTTACGTTAGCAGATACCAGTTAATCGAGTCGGCAATTTAAATATTAAACCACTGAGCAACAGTCACGGGTAAGGGTAACAGGATCGTGACGAGTAAAGCTAGTGCTAGCAGTCCGGATAAATCTCGCCATCGATCTAGTTCTGTCACATCATTGAGGGCTGGTTGGTCGATTAGGGGAATTAACCACAAGATAATTGCCCAGATCCAAAAGTGAGGATGTAGCAAAGCAAACAAGACAGCTACAAAGCGAGTTATTTGCCCCACAATCATTGCTGTTTTTTGACCGAATACAGCATGGACGATATGACCGCCATCTAGTTGTCCTACAGGCATTAAATTTAGTGCGGCAATCCACAGTCCGATATAACCAGCTATTGCCAAGGGATGAAGATTGACTCCCATTCCTGGTTGTAATTGGCTGCCAAGGGCTATTTTACCAAGCACTGCTAGTAAGAAAGAAAAGCGCAGGTCGAGAGCCTCAAAATTGATAATATTAGAATCTTGCAAAGGTACTAATTCTGATAAAGACAAACCCCACAATAAAATAGGCAAAGTAGCTAACAACCCAACTAGGGGACCGACAATCGATACATCAAAAAGAGCCTTGCGATGGGGAAATGGCTCTTGCCGTTGCATAAAAGCTCCCAAAGTGCCGATAAAAAAAGGAAAAGGAATGAAATAGGGAAGAGTAGTGCGAATATGATAATGACAAGCGGTTAAGTACTGACTCAGTTCGTGAATACCCAAGATGAAAATTAGTGCCAAACTATAAGCAAGTCCAGAAAAAATGAGACTGGGATTAGATTCTAACTGTTCCCAAGTAATACCACTCATCTCTAAGCCAACTTGGGTAGTGGTAATCAGAGCAATAAATAATAATGCTAAAGCCAAACCGGGACGAGTAATTTTTTTGGTTGTCTGCCGCTCTTTTTGCTGAACTTGTGGATTGGGAACGAGGGCAAAAAAAGGTTGATCGCGAAAACTTTCTTGAAAAATCAAGAAAAAGCGATCGCCAAAAGCTCGTTCAACATTAATTTTTATCTTTTGATAAGCTTCTTCCGGTACGGTTTTTAGTTTTCCGCGACACAAAATTGCTTGGGGACGATAGTCAATATGCTGAAGATAATATATATTCCAGGGAAAGCAACTACGTAGTGCTTTCTCTTCTGTAGAGTTAATCGGGCGTACCTGAGACAATTCCTGAGAGGTGTTGGGCTTGGCTGTATCTAGACTGGGCCTAGTTTCAGCTTCAAGATTATTAACTCTTTTTAACTGTTCGGCTTCAGTTTTGTTGGGTCTTCCTCTCTGAATCAACCATCCATATAACAGGGGACAAATAACAAAGGGAAGAACAATTAAGACTAGAGGTAATGGTCGCTCTTCACCAAAAAAGGCAGCCCAAGCAGTCCAAATAAAAGCTGGAAGCATCATTACTAGCCAGCACAACCAGACTGGCGTTTTCGTAATTTTACTTACGCTACGCTGAACGAGATAATAAGTAATCAAACTGAGTAAAATGAGAATTAACCAAAGTTTCATTTCAGCTATCCGAATCTGCTTTAAGGAGCTTATTTGTTGGTATCCTGCTTCGGGAAGATTATCAAAATATAAGAATGCAACCAGATTTCTCAGAACACCACACTCTTAATGTGCCCCAAAACTCTAAAGAGATCATCCCACGTTCTGATGGTATTACCAAACCGCCCCGCTCTATTTTGCCAGGAATATTCGCTTTTGCGCCTAATCGGGACACATTGGGAGCTACTGCTTATTTCATTGTAAATAAAAGCGGTAATATTCTTCTGGACTGTCCTGCTTGGAATGAAACCAATCAGAAATTTGTAAACGAGCGTGGAGTTCGTTGGTTGGCGATTTCTCATAGGGGAAGTCTTAGCAAACGGATTAGTCAAATACAAGAAGCTTTGTATTGCGAAATAATCATCCAGGAACAAGAAGCTTATCTTTTATCAGAAGTAAAAGTAACTACTTTTAGCGAAAAATTAGCTCTCACCCATGAAATCGAACTAATTTGGACTCCCGGTCATTCTCCAGGTGCTTCTTGCCTCTATTGGCAAGACCATGGCGGCGTTCTCTTCTGTGGTAGACATTTACTACCAGACTCCTCGGGTGAAATTGTTCCCTTACGCACGGCAAAAACTTTTCACTGGTACAGACAGTTACGAAGTGTCCAAAAATTACGCGATCGCTTTACACCCGACACTCTCAGCTATATTTGTCCGGGTGCTAATACAGGTTTTTTACGGGGTAAAGGTTATGTAGATCGAGCTTATCAAAGATTAGCAGCGATCGATTTAGATGCTTTACGAACAGTAGAAGCTTGGATTTAATTATTCTTAATTTTTGGTTAGTATGCCCTTGTGAGTCAAGCTAAGCAGTTATTTTTTATCGCTCTACTACCACCGCACGAAGTGCAACAAGTCGCTAATGCAATTAAACATGAGTTTGCCGAAGTTTATCATAGCCGTGCTGCCTTAAAATCTCCCCCTCACGTTACGCTGCAACCTCCTTTTTATTGGGAACGAGAAAAATTGCCGGATTTAGAACAACTATTGCGCAAATTTGCCCAATCTCAATCGCCTATTCCCATGATTCTTGATGGTTTTGCTGCTTTTCGTCCCCGGGTGATTTATATTAATGTGCTTAAAACCTCAGAATTACTGGCAGTGCAACAAGCATTAACGGCTGAATTAGATTCTTCTCTAGGTATCGTCCATCAGTCCTCCAAAAATCGTCCCTTTGCTCCCCATTTAACTGTAGGGTTTAAAGATTTAACTAAACAAAACTTTCATCTAGCTTGGTCAGAATTTCAACACCGACAGCTACACTTCGAGTTTATCGTGCCTCAATTAACTCTTTTAGTCCACAATAACAAGCGTTGGGAAATTATTCAGGAATTTTCTTTTCTAAATTAACTCTTCTCTCTATGTTCTTATCTCCAGTCTCTCTAATAACTCAAGTTGCGGGTTGTCAAATTAGGGATGGTTGTTAACTATCAATTCAGGCGATCGCACGCGACAAGTTGGGAGTGACAATAAAGTATTACTACTAAGATTTCAGCAAAAGTACACAAGTTAAATTAAGTTATATTGTTCAAATTTAACTCAATATATATTAATTAACTATGACTAATCAGCTTCCTATGACCATAGAATCAGCCATAGAAAAATTACATCAATTAACACGAATTAATGTCCAAGATAATTGGTATTGGTGTTTTAATGATTTACCAATTAATCAAGATAGTTTAATTACAATTAATCCAAATAATTGGCAACTCGCACCAGTTAATCAAAAAGGATGCATTACCTGGTCAAAAGGTCATAAAGTTTGTTGGGTGGCACAAAAAATTACTATTCCTCGCGCTTTAAAAGATTATCCTTTATCAGGTTTAGCTCTACGTTTAATATTAACTTGGTGGGCAGAAGATGCTCAAATATTTATTAATGGTAAGTTAGTACAACAAGGAGATTTATTTGATTCTTCGGCACGTATTGTCTTAACTAAATCAGCAATTGCTAATGAAAAAATTTTAGTCGCTATTCGTTTGGTAAGTCCAGGACACGATATCGGTGCATTAATGCGATCGCAATGTGTCTATGAAAGAGAACAGCATCATGCTCCAGCAATTCCTAATTCTGCCAATTCAATCGATCCGGGTTTTATTGCCGATGAATTGTCTATTTTATATAAATATTTAGCCCAATTTGAATCAGAAAAATTAACAAGACTAGCCCAAGAAATTAACCGAATTGACTGGGATTTAGTCGCAAATGCAGAAGAATTCGATCGCTCTTTAGCTAATCTTCGTCAGCGATTATTACCGCTAGCAAAAGAGATCGAACAACGTTGCTTTTATCCTATAGGTCATGCCCATTTAGACATGGCTTGGTTGTGGACTACAAGAGAAACTTATGAAGTAGCACAACGTACCTTTCAATCCGTTCTCAATCTACAACAAGAATTTCCTTACCTTACCTTCTGTCATACTAGCCCAGCTCTTTATGAATGGATCGAACAAAATCGTCCCGATTTATTTGCTGCCATTGTCGAAGCAGTAAAACAGGGAAAATGGGAAGTAATTGGGGGAATGTGGGTAGAACCGGAGGTAAATTTAGTCAGTGGAGAATCGCTGGTTCGCCAACTACTTTATGGACAAAAATATATTAAAGAACAATTTGGCGAGATTACCAGAGTTGCTTGGTTACCAGATAGTTTTGGCTTTTGTTGGCAATTACCTCAGATTTTTAAACAGAGTGGCATAGATTATTTCGTCACGGGAAAACTCCATTGGAACGATACTACTAAATTTCCTCACGGTTGTTTCTGGTGGGAATCCCCTGACGGTACCCAAATATTTACCCTCATGTCGCCGCCTAATATTACTGGGGTAATGGATACAAATCCTATTACCATGACTGACTATGCTGTTGATTGGGAAAATCAAACCGGATTGCAGGAAATTTTCTGGTTACCTGGTGTAGGCGATCACGGTGGCGGTCCCACAAGGGATATGCTGGAAGTAGCAAAAAAATGGCACAATTCTCCTTTCTTTCCCAAAATTGAGTTTTCGACTGCGATTGAGTATTTAAATAAAATTAGCCAAAATCCAAAAATAAAATCCAATTCCTCATTTCCTATCTGGAAAGACGAACTGTATCTCGAATTCCATCGTGGTTGCTATACTACTCACGCCGATCAAAAACGCTTTAACCGCTGCTGTGAAGGATTGCTGTATCAGGCGGAGTTATTTGCTACTCTTGCTAGCTTAATACAAAAGGAGAACGGCGATCGCGATTGGTTACCAAAAATAGAAGAGGCTTGGAAAAAAGTATTATTCAATCAATTTCATGACATTTTGCCTGGAACTTCGATTCCTGAAGTATTTACCGAAGCAAATCGCGCTTGGGAAGAAGTAATCGAAGTAGGAGAAGAGATATTAACAAATTCATTAAAAGCGATCGCTTCTTGTCTTACTCTACCGCCACCACCTCAACCAGAGGCGAAACCTATATTTGTCTTTAATCCTCTCAATTGGGAACGTTCGGAAGTAGTGGCTATTTCTGTGTCTCAGGGAACTTGGGAAGTATGGGATTTGGATGGCAAAAAAGTGCGAGCGCAATTATCGAAAGATAAGAAATTATTGTTTTTAGCAGAAAACATACCATCTGTAGGTTATCGTCTGTTTTGGTTTTGTCGAAATTTAGATAACGAACCACTAAGTTACCAAGACACAAAGGATTTTGTACTGGAGAATGAATATTTAAAGGTAGTCGTAAATTCCCAAATAGGAGATTTGGATGGTATTTTCGACAAAATTAACCAAAAAGAAGTCCTCAAAGGCGCGGGAAATCAACTACAAGCGTTTGAGGATCGAGGACAGTATTGGGATGCTTGGAATATCGATCCCAATTACCATCAACATCCTTTATCACTAACTACATTAAAATCGATTCAGTGGTTGGAGAATGGCGAAATACAACAATGTATCCGCGTAGTCAGACAGTTAGGCAATTCAGAATTTAGACAAGATTATATTCTACAAGCCCATTCTCCAATTCTAAAAATTGCCACTACCGTAGATTGGCAGGAAACCCACGTACTAGTTAAAGTAGCTTTTCCCTTAAATGTAGAAAGTGACTGGGTTACCTACGAAATCCCCGGCGGTGCGATCGCCCGTTCTACTCGTCCTCAGACTCCGGCAGATAAGGCTAAATGGGAAGTCCCTGCCCTGCGTTGGGCAGATCTAAGCGATAATAATGAAGATTATGGTGTTAGTCTGCTAAATAACTGCAAATATGGCTACGATAGTCAACCAAATTGCTTGCGTTTAACCTTGTTACGCAGCCCTATATGGCCCGATCCTACAGCAGACAAGGGCATTCACCAATTTACTTATGCTATTTACCCTCATCGGGGTAGTTGGCGCTCTGCTAAAACTGTACATCGAGGTTATGAATTAAACTTACCCCTTCAAGTTGTTATTGGAGGAGAGATTAATAAAATTAATAATCAACAATATAGACAATTACCTCCTGTAAGTAGTCTGTTAAATTTATCAGCAGAAAATTTGATTTTAATGGCTTTTAAATATGGAGAAGATGAGGATCTAATTTTACGTTGTTATGAATGTCAGGGAGAAACAGCAAAATTAGTTTTACAAGGAAATTTAGAACTTAAAATTGCTCATTTAGTGGATTTATTAGAAAGAAAAGAACAACAAGCCGAAGATTTAAAAGAGAAAAATATACAACAAATAAAATCTTGGCAAATTGCTACTTTTAAACTGAATCGATTTTCGTGAACTACCCGCGATGAATCCGACGGGGCGTTTAAAGTGCGGAAACACGTTCCGCACGCAGCCCCTCAGCTTCCTACCCAACAGACTGTCCAACAGTAGATTTCTTACGTCCTCTACTCCTAGATCTTACATCTGGACAGTAGGCTGTAGCTCCAGTCCCTGCAGAAAACTCGCACGCCTCTCAAAAAAGTTGATAAAAGCGTTGGATAAGTTCAATGCTACTACTTGAAAACATTTATAGCAAAAAAACTATAGAATTAGAACATCAATACTTTGAACGGACAAGCGATCGCAAAGCCCCTACTTTCTTACTCATCTGGTTCTTCTCCCAACTCTTTCAATCGCGCTGCTAAGCGTTCTGCCCGTTGCCGTTCCGCTTCTGCCCGTTGCCGTTCCGCTTCTGCTCGTTGCCGTTCCGCTTCTGCTCGTTGATAAGCCGCTTCTTCTGGTAACAAGACTAAATTTCCCTCGCGGTCATAAAATCGCAGCCAGATAGCAGTTTCCCTCTGTATCGTTCCTTCCCATGTTCCCAACCAAAATCCTAAAGTTTCGCACCACAACCAACCTCGATCGTTGAAAACTAAGGGCTGATAGCGAAAATTTTCATCCAACCTCCATCCTTGCAAAGAGTTAGAGTCAAAAGGGTCAAAAACGAAATAATCTCTAGTTTTAAAAGTCTTTTCATAGAGATTTTTTTTATCCCCAATATCAATATTTTTCGTGGATGGGGACATTAATTCAACAATTACATCAGGATAGCGTCCCTCCTCATCCCACACAACCCAACCTTGACGAGAACGAGTCCCTTCGACGTTGAGAACCACAAAAAAATCAGGTCCCTTAAAATCTCTATTTCGCGCTTGAGTACGACTGTAGTAAACAAACATATTACCACCGACGAAGTAATCGTTGCGATCTGACCAAGCTTGTTGCAAGGACTGAATTAAAACATTCATAGCAATGCGGTGGCGGTTACTTTCCAAGGGTTCTCCGTCATCAAAAATTAAATCTTCTGGGGGCATGGGAGGTTCCCAGTCTGGGACAGGAGATGTCGAGAAACTCTGGTTTTGAGTAATATTAGTTGACATGGCACGACCTCCCAACTTCGAGATTTTTATATTATTGCAACTTATTACAACTTTTTTGAAATTTTCCGAGATTTCTTAGCAAAGCGATCGCATTATTCAATTGTGCTTAAAAGCAATTTGTAACTTTAAATGAGTTACCTCAACTGAGAATAATATTTCGTGCAAATATTGGCAGATTATTCTGTAGCCAAAGAGTATCTGTTTTACGATTAGTTGGTATTTCGAGAACCCGAATACCTATTGTTGGCAATGTACTTAGTAAATCCTCAAACCACGCCCAATTATCAATTAACTTATATTCAACCCCATAAGTAGCACATAACTTGCCATAATCAATCTGCTGAGGAGTGGCAAAACATTCTTCAAAAGGTGGGTCGAATTCGGCAATAGGTAAAGCTTCAAATATCCCGCCTCCATTGTTATTAATTAAAATAATAGTTAAATGTCCCTGAAATTTCTTGCCGATCAAAAAACCATTGGTATCGTGTAGTAAAGCCAGATCGCCCGTAAGAATTACTGCACTTTGATGGCGATGAGCGATACCCAAAGCAGTAGATAAAGTACCGTCTATTCCATTAGCTCCTCGATTAAAATAAGGAATTACCTTACTGTTATTGGGTTGCCAAAAAAACTCTACATTCCGCACGGACATGCTATTGGCAATAAAAATAGGCGTTTGAGGGGGTAAACTCCGGGAGAGTAACCAAGCAGCTTTTCCATCATAAAACACTTCGAGAGTCTCCATCGTCTTGTCGATCGCTTTTCTGATTTGTTTGTCTGCTTCACACCATTTTTGGAGGTAATCCACAGGAAAATTGCTCGAATTAGTTTCTTTTTGACAGTAGGCACTAATGCGATCGATTAACTCTTCTATAGAAGTACGTAAGTGTACGCTATTGCCATTAAGGGAATCGAAGTTGTCAGGATGAGGAGAGATAATCCAGCGTTGGCATTGAGTTTGTTCTAACCAACTCCTTAGCTGTTTACTGGTGGGTAGTTCGCCAACTTGAATAACTACGTCTGGAGTTAATTGGGAAGCTAGTCGCTCGTTACGCAGAATGCAGTCATAGGTAGAAATTAAGTAAGGATTGAGATCGGCATAATTTCTAATGGGAGATAGAGCTTCGGCTAGTACGGGAAATTGTAATGTTTCGGAAAGATAGGCGATCGCCCGACAATATTGTTCTGGTTTGGCTGGTTGAGCTAAACCGGCGATGATTATACCTCTGGGGGAAGATTGCCATTGTTGAAACGGAAAAGACAACGAGGAAGAGGGAAGGGTAAAAGGGTAAGAGTTAGGAATGTGGGCAAAGAAATCTTTTATGGGAAACTGAGATTTAATAACTTCAACTTCTGGTTGAGGTGTAGGGGCTAATGGTTCTTGAAACGGTAAATTAAGGTGAACTACACCTTTAACAGGAAAGAGCGATCGCTCCCAGGCGTGAATGATATTTTGCCTAAGATAGCGCAACATCCCTATATCGGCTTTTGGTAGGGCTAATTCTGCTTGCCAGTTGGGATAATTCCCGTATAGTTTAACTTGATCGATTGTTTGTCCTGCGTGACAGTTACGCAATTGGGGCGGGCGATCGGCGGTAAGAATAATTAGAGGTACGCTACTTTCCTTAGCTTCTATGACTGCAGGATAAAAATTTGCGCCTGCCGTTCCCGAGGTACAGACTAATACGACTGGTAAACCACTTTTCTTGGCTATCCCTAAGGCAAAAAAAGCTGCCGAACGTTCATCTAAAATTGGAATTGTTTCAATTGCCTGATGTTGAGCGAAAGCAATAGTTAAAGGCGTAGAGCGCGAACCAGGACAGATAATAGCAGTTGCCAATCCCAGACGTTGTAAAGTTTCGACTAAAATTGAACTCCACAGAATATTAAGATTTCGAAAGTCAATCATTTTATTGGTATTAGATAGTCAGTAGTCATTCGAAAGTCAACAGCCAAATGACAAAAGACACTAAACAAAGTCTATACCGATGATTATCAGACAAATAGTCAAGAACAAAAAAATAATAGATTGAAATAAGACAAGGAGGACATAAGATCTTATCTCTTGTCTTCCCCATCTTTCCTCAAACCTTTTCCCTAGAGGCTGAGCGGCTCTGCTCTTTCCTCCAAGACGGAAGTATTGTCAGTCGCGATCGCTCATTTCTAAAAATTCATTCGATTTCAATAGAACTGGGAGCCGCTCCCAACGATGGCGTGCTCGTACCAGATAGTTTGCGATAATTCGCATACAGGCGATCGCGCCAAGCAAAAAACGGTTCATAAGTACTGTTGTCAGCTAATCCTGGAATGCCTTTACCTTTAAGTTGTTCGGGAATATCTAGGTAAGACCCCTCTGGAAACTTCAAAATTATACTCAACCCTGCTACTGCTAAATCTGCCAAGGTAGGAGTATCGCTAACCAAGTAAGGGCGATTTTGCAAAATCAAACAAAGAGCTTCTAAATCTTGCTTAAGACCTTTTTGCGCCTCTTTAACTGCATCGCCACCAAAACCAACTCCGGTACTGAGTATGTCTAATAGTTCTCCAGGTATAGAACTTATTAACGTTTTGAGCAGATCGGGGGTTTGTTTTGGCAAAATCGAGGTACGCAAGTTCTGATATTGATTTAACGCACCAATAAAAGCTTTGCGTCCTTTCAATCCAATAGATTCATCCGCCCATTCTTCAATTAAGAGGCACTGTCCTCTAGCTACTGGCTCGTCTGGTATAAGTCGTGGTTCGGGATATTTTCGGTCTAAATAAAAAGCTATTTCCGTTGAATCGGCAATATAAGTATCTCCATCTTTCAATACTGGAACTTTTCGTTGACCAGACAAACGAAATAGCTCGATTTGTCCCACACCGGGAGTAACTTCGATTTTGCGGTATTCTAAACCCTTATAATCCAAAATTAAACGGACTTTTTCCGAGTATTGAGATAGCTCAAATTGATATAACTCCAGCATTGGGTCTCCTTGTCTTTATTTATATAACTTAACAATATTTACGATAGCTAATATGCAACTACTCGATCTCTCATGATTAAATTTCCGACTTTTGCTGTAGTTAGTGCTACAATTATTTTCCCAACGCGATACACTATTAAATGGTTATCCCTATTCAGATCGGACCAAAGTTGCCAGAAAATTGCCTTCAAGGTTAATTTTTCAGGAGCTAGTCTGGGAGTATTTATCTGAGAGACTGCGGATAGAGAGAAAACATTGGCGTAAAAGGGTTAGAAGAGCGAGCATGAGTCCCAGAAAACTGTCTGACGATGACAAACAAAAGATACTTCAACTCTATCGACAGTCAGATGCAACAACATCTACCTTAGCAGAACGCTACGAAGTCAGCAGTTCAACCATTAGTCGTTTTCTCAAAAACAACTTATCTAAATCAGAATATGAAGCGTTAATTCAACAAAAGCGTCTTGCTCATGTAGCTAAACGTGACAACCCAGACTCTCAATCCATTCAGCAAAAGAATGAAGAATTATCTTCTCCCAGTAACGAATTAAAGACCGCAGAAGATAAGGAATTATCTTTTCTCAGTAGCGAACCCAAGATTGCAGAAGATGAGGAATTATCTTCTCCAACTGACGAATCAAATATCCCAGATAAGCAAGAGACTTCGTTAGTCCGTCGACGGCGACGACGTTCTTCAATATCCTCCGAACCGATAACTTCCCCTTCTGTACCGACGCAAAAGCCAAAAATCCAAGCAAAAGAAAAAGAGACGGAAAAGCTACCTCTTGACAAAGAAGAAGAGTTTTTAGCTGAGGAACCCGAAGAAAAGGAATTTGAGCGAGTAGAGGCAATTACTCTAAAGGAAATGCTGGGAGAAGATTTGCTCGATCTAGATGAAGATGAGGATGAGGATGAGCTAGATGAAGATGAAGATGAGGAATGGGATGCAGAAACCGATAAAGATTTGAGCTATCCTCATGCTGCCTCCAGTAATATAAAGATCAAAATCTTACCTTTGTCAGCAGCTTCTTTTCCCAGAACTTGCTACTTAGTAGTGGATCGTACTGCAGAGTTAATCACTAGACCTTTAGAAGATTTTGCAGACCTCGGTACTATCCCAGACAGCGAAATACAACAACAAACCCTACCTGTTTTTGACAATCATCGAGTAGCTAGACGTTTTTCTCATCGTCGAGAGCGAGTAATTAAAGTTCCTGACGGTCGCATGTTACAAAAGACTTCTCAATATTTACAGGCCAAGGGAATTACAAGACTTTTAATTGATGGGCAAATTTATTCTTTGTAATTTCTAAATTTTCTTGACTATTAATGACCGTTAATAGTCAAGTTTTTGAAAGCAAAATATAAAAAGTAACATAATATTTCTTGTTATTACAAAAAGACTCAAATATAAAAGTATGAAAATTAGTAACTTATTAAGACTTTACGAACAAGGGCATAGAGACTTCTCTGAAGTGGCTCTTAGAGGTGCGGATTTGAGCAGAATAATGCTGATATCCGTAAATTTAACCGGAGCAAATTTAATGGGAGCCAACTTAAGTCATGCGTTTTTGACTAAATCAAACCTTAGTCATGCTAAGCTTAATTGGGCTAATTTAAGTTGTGTCAAAATGAGTGATGCTCAGCTAAATAATGCAGATTTGACTAGAGCAGATTTAAGCGGTGCTTTTATGGTTAAATCTGCATTAAAGCGGACTTGACAGAGGCAAATTTAACGAAAGTAGATTTACGCGATGTTAATCTACGAAGAGCTATTTTAATTAATGCTAAGTTAGATGATATTTTAGTTAGTGAAGTTGTTTATTTATCGCCAACACCAATAGCTTCTTCTAGTTATCCGGCTATGTAGTTAATTATCTCCATTATGGAACAAAATTCTGCTCGATATGGTGTGGTTTTGGTGACTGCTGCTTCTCAGGTAGAGGGAGAAGCGATCGCTAAAGCTTTATTGACGGAAAAACTCGCCGCTTGTGTTAATATTACGCCAGTCCATTCTTTTTATACTTGGCAGGGAAAACAACAGAGCGATCGCGAGTGGCAACTGATTATCAAAACTAATCTAATTCTCTTTTCTCAATTAGTAGCAAAAATTAAAGAACTCCATTCCTACGAAGTTCCAGAAATCATTGCTTTGCCTATTATTGCTGGTGCTGAATCTTATTTGAGTTGGCTCGACGAAAACGTTAAGCAATAATAAAAATAATAAATAGATACAGAGCGATTTATTAATTTATTTATCCTTCTTCAACAAAGCGTATAATATCATCTTCGCCCAGATATTCTCCATTTTGAACTTCAATCATGACTAGGGGAATTACACCTGGATTTTCTACACGATGGGGAGTGTTCATAGGAACATAAGTTGATTGTTCTTGCATCAGCAGTTTTTCTTCCCCATTGCAAATAACTTTCGCTGTACCAGAGACAACAATCCAGTGTTCGCTACGATGGTAGTGCATTTGGGTACTAATATGATGTCCTGGTTTAACTTCAATGCGATTGATCCGGTAACGTTCCCCTTCTTCTAAAACCGTAACTTTTCCCCAAGGTGGTTTCCGAGTTGATTCCATTTCAACTTCTATAGCATCGAGCAAAGTCTCTTCGCTCTTAGTTGTTTCGCTCATATCCAATCCTTAGCTTAAAAAGTTAATTATTTCTCTCCAGTTTAAACAATCTCATTTAAGAAAGTAAACTAACTAAAGTCCTTCTGCTTCATAAGTATAAAAGTTCTGAAAAACGCCTACAGTTTTGACTTGATAATTGGGCAAAGCCGAGGGAATAAACAGATCCGTTTGGTAAAGACTAAAAACAATAAAATTTTGTCTTTTTGTATTGCGAGCAATAATTTGAGACAATTGAGGGCGCGCCGTATCTACTAAAAAATAACACTGACTTTCTAAAAACTGACTCAATTCAGAAGGAACTCGTGTACAAACATTTTCCTTAAGATAGTCATTGAGAGTTTCAGAAGCATACTGTTCATAAGCTTTTTGACCGGGATTAGTTAATGCCATCCCAACTCCCAAACCAGCCAAGATTATTCCTCCAATCCTAAAAATTAGCTTTGAGCCGCTCATTTAACATTTTTCTCTCTAGAAATCTATTTATTTATCCATTTATATATTAACTAGCGCTCGATCTCGATTTATCCGTGAATAAGATGCTATAATAACTTAATGTAAACAATTATGGCGAGCGTAGCCAAGTGGTTAAGGCAGTGGATTGTGGTTCCACCATTCGCGGGTTCGAGTCCCGTCGTTCGCCCTAATTCTAGACTTTCAATCTAAGATTAGACTAAAATTCGGACTAAATCCAAACGAACTCAGATGTATAGGCTACTGGTAATGATACCTGAGTTTTGCCTTGCAGAATTTTTTCGATAGCTTGTCATAAGCCATCAAAATCCCACCGTAGGAGCATGTCAGATTTGTCAGTTTAAATATACTAATCTATGATCTATAAATGTTATGGATTGGAAGCAGTCTTTAAAATCGATAGAACCAAGCTACAGAACCATTTAGTACAGAAGTTCTGGTAACGGAGACATTCTCTCCTGACCTTGGCTACTGTCAAGTCCATCTCTTCTCTGGTAGCTCTGCCAGTCGTTTCTGGCAGCGTTTAATATCAAAATAGTATCGAGGCAGCTTAGCCGCTGGCTGGCGGCGATCTTCAACTTCTCTGCCAAGTCGAAGAAGTCCAGAAGCAACGGCATCCCGCAATTGCTCGGCACGATCGTAGCCGAGAAGCTTGAAAGCCTTTGAGGTTGGATACATTTTTCTTTGATTTAGCTCGACATCTACCCCTAACATCTCCGCTAAGATTTCTCGTACAGCTTGTTTAAGCTGACTTTTGGAAATTAGATAGTCAATCGTTTGTTCAGCCAATCCATTGAGGTTGGGATTCCTGCCATTTATCGTGCCGTTACCTGAACTTTCTTTGTTTTTATCGAACATCAACCAACCTCCTTAAATATTAGAAATTTCGTCGGAAAATTCCTCAAAAATGTGATTAATTTGTCTTGAATTTCAGGTTTATTTAATAATTTTTAAAGGGGGTATGTTGATTATAATTGAAGCTCAGTTTATCGCCAGGAATAAGCTATAATTGCCAGAAAAATTCACGATTTTGTCTTTGATTACAAGTTGATTATTTTCATTTAATCACTCCTAGATAATTAAGTTACCTAAAATTTCCCTTACAAGCCAGGTGAAAAAAAAGGGGATTTCTTCTAGCTGTAAACGCTGAAATTTTGGAACAGCCCGACGCACCACATTAAATATTCCAGTAAAGCTTAATCGCAAAGGGGAGATTTGAGTGTGCGAGACAACTTGAAACATAAGCGAACGCACAGCCCAATGTCCAACAAGCCAACCATAAATTTCTTGAACAACTTCACGTAAACTTGGAGAACGAATAAGAGTTGGGGGCGACCCAAAAGATGGACTTTTAGTTCATCAATGGTATATATTTCCATCTATGGGCAATTCCCGGCAGTCCCCCTAAAAAAGCTCCTGGAGTGTCGATTATGATCCTTAGGGCATACTAATTGAGCGAACAGACGATTCATTACCTGCGACCGACTCGCTGTCGAGCTTCTGTAATTGATGATTTGAATGGTACTCACCAATACTTATCGATGTATGTAAATCTCACATAAGCCCGCTTACGCTCTTCATTACTATGTGTGTTCGCGATGCGGTAGCACTCGCTTGGCGAGACCGCTTGTTTAATTGCTGCCGATGGAATAGCTGTTTCTAAAGCTTTGAGTACTGTATCTGATTCAACCACAGGTGAGAGCAGCGAGAATTATTTGAGTTGCATTCGCGCTCGGTACGCTCATAGGACAACGGTTAGTTTACCTGATTTTGGGTTTAACAGAACCGTATTGGGTTTACTCCCTCTACTCTACCTATTAGGAAGTTATCGATTTGAAGTTGAGAATTTTTCAGGTTTAACGCTTGCTCTACTCGCTTATCATCTGGAGGCTTTCTTGAATTTTATTCCTAGTGCATTTTCTAAAGACCTGTTGTGCAATAGATAAGAAAAAGATTGACTATTCGAGCGCGACAAAAATGTGTGACATTTACATGGCTTGCTCGACCTTTTTGACCCCACCCGATAAGCCAAAAAAAGAACAGGCAAAGCAGAGGAAAGTCTCAAAAAATTCTCTTGAAGTCATCTTCAAGCTCAATTCTAGCAACCAAACAGCAAAATTGCTTGGCTTCAACTCCTCAAATCTATTCATTGACTAGAACAAGATTGCTGTTAACTGGTCAATTACTGATTTTAACTCAACTTAAAAATGCTGATTAATGCTTTTGAGATTGGTAGTTGATAGACAAAAAGTGTGTCGATCAAAAATCCAAATCCATGAAAGGGGTATTGGATTTTTTGGGACATCTAGTTAGCTCCTTTTGGCTCTTTTCGAGCAGTCTGGCGAGATTGGGAATCAGCCAGTTCGGCTCTCAATAACTCCACTTTTTACTGATAATATACGCTCGCCTAATAAAAGTCTGAGGATTCCGAGCCAAGAAAGCAGAAATTGCCGAAAAATCGGGATTAACCGAGCTTAAAGCGTTTGAGCATCATATTTAATGATTCAAGGTCTTTTCTAGTTGTTGTCGTCGTTGCTGAATATTGACTTGTTCAAGCTTCAAAATGAAATCTTCCAATTGAAGACAAGCTAATTCTAACTCCTGACGGCGGCGACGGGAATTGGCTACGGTTTGTTGAACTTGTTCTAAAGATGGTATTTTTCTTGGCTCACTCATGATAGCCCCCAATCTAACTTAATTTCTGCAGTACTGCACTCCAAGGCAGGAACTCGATTTTGGAGCGTCGTAATTCTTTGTTCCAATAACCTTAGCATATCAGGTGAGAGCATCGGTTGAGCTTCGGCTATCCTAATCCGAAGTGTCGAGATTTGCGAATATAAATCGTTAGCTTGTTGAGCTATCTCGGTTAATTCATCTAAAGCGATCGCCGATGGTAATGGCTTTGGCTCCAGCCCCCTGCAATTCTTGGATGAGGGTTTCTAGAACACCGATTCAGTAATCAATGGCACTAAGTTAACGTTGAAAGCCTTAATTGGTAAAGGAAGCAGGGGAGGCAAGGGAAGCAAACAAAACCAACGGGAAGTCGTTTATAATTTACCCCGCCAAACCCGTTCTCTGCCCGAGAATGTCTTCCCGGACAATCCTCTCCCCAAAGGAGGGCTTCAGGGAATCAATGATTTTGGGCAAGTTGCTTATGGTGGTCCCTGGTCACCCGGTGGTACTCACCGCTATTTCTTCAAACTTTATGCCCTCGAGCGGGTACTGGAACTCAAAGGGGGAGCGACCAAAGCTCAACTAGAAGCCGCGATGAAGGGTCACATCCTAGCTCAAGCCGAACTCATAGGGCGTTATCGCCGCCAGCGATAGGGAGTTTTTTGAGAAAGGAAAGTTGTCCGCCTCAAATGATTTTGCTCTCTAACCGCTCTTTAAGTCGAGTGTAACGCTGCTGCTGGTTGATTTGTCTGACGGCCATACCTATCGCCTGATTCGAGCCGATAATAATCGTTAACTTCTTGGCGCGAGTCAACCCTGTATAGATGAGATTGCGAGAGAGCATGACGTAGTGAGTCATATAGATGGGCAGCAGCACAACCGGATACTCAGAACCCTGGCTTTTATGAATAGAAATCGACCAAGCCAAGTCAACTTCGTTGAGGTCAGCATAATCGTAGGTCACGTCTCGCCCATCAAACTGAACGATCAGTTCCTGTTCAGTCGCATCGAGCGCAGCCACCACGCCTAAATCCCCATTGAACACTTCGCGCTCGTAGTCGTTCTTGAGTTGAATTACCCTATCTCCGACCCTAAAAGTCATCCCGCCTCTGGAAACTTCGGGCTTGTCGGGACTGGGAGGGTTAATTAATTGCTGGAGGACTTGATTGAAATTGCGCGTCCCCACTGCCCCTCTCGTCATCGGACAGAGAAGCTGGACATCGTTAGCTGGATTGAAACCGAGTCGGGGAATCAACTCCTGAATCAATTCGCAGACGACTCGAACGCCATGTTCTGGCTCAGATCCCCCGTTGTGCCAGAGGCAGTCCGATTGGGGAACATTGCTAATCGATTCGAGGTTGGGATATTGACCCCGATTAATTTGGTGAGCTGCCCGCACGATGGCACTGCTTTGAGCTTGGCGGAAGACTTGAGACAGACGCACGACGGGGATCTTTTCCGAGTCGATGAGATCGGCTAAGACCTTTCCCGGACCGACGCTGGGCAACTGATCTACGTCCCCCACTAGCAAGAGTTGGACTTCGGGTCCAATAGCTTTGAGCAGTGAGTGAGCCAAAAACAAGTCCAGCATGGAGGTTTCATCAACTACCACCGCATCGTAGGGTAGGGGGTTGTCTTTATCCCGTTTAAATCCCCGCGTGGCCGGGTCAAACTCCAGCATTCGGTGTAAGGTTTTGGCTTCCAACCCCGTCACTTCACCCATCCTCTGGGCTGCGCGTCCGGTGGGAGCAGCTAAACCAATCTTTTTGCCCATTGCTTTCCACAGTGCCACAATAGTGCGGGTACAGAAAGTCTTGCCCGTCCCCGGTCCTCCCGTCAGCACCATCACCCGCGAACTGGCCGCCATCTCTACCGCTTGCTGCTGTTGGGGGGAAAGGGCGAGCTGGCGGCTTTGGGTAAACCGCTCAATCCAACTCCTGACGCGAACCAAATCAACTTCTGTGGAACGGGCGAGTTGCTGTCGGAGTAGTTGGGCGAGGTTTCTTTCGGTGGTGAAGAAGGCGGGTTTGTAGCATAGAGGCATCCCGCCTTCTCCTTTCTCTACCATTAATTCTTGCTGCTGTCCCATCTCCTCGATAATGGTACAGACCGCCTCTACATCTGCTTCGTGTCCGTCAGTGGTCAGCAGTTCTGCCGCGAGTTTCATCAATTCGGGTTGAGGCAGGAAGCAGTGACCGTCTTCTGCAGCTTGACTCAAGACGTGCAACAATCCCGACTTGTAGCGGTACTTCGACCAGGGAGAAACCCCTACGTTGCGGGCAATTCTATCTGCCGTCAGGAAGCCGATGCCATAGATGTCGTCCGCCAGTTGATAGGGGTTGTTGGTGACGGTAGAGATCGCTCCTGCGCCATACTGCTTGAAGATCTTGACGGCGTAGATGGTGGAAACGCCATGTCCCTGCAAGAAGACCATCACTTCTTTAATGGCTTTCTGTTCTGCCCAGGCTTTTTGAATCATCCTCACCCGTTTCTTGCCGATCCTGGGGACTTCAATTAGCCGCTCCACCTGACTTTCAATGACCTCCAGCGTCTCCAGCCCAAAGTGAGCGACGATGCGTCTGGCAGTAACCGGGCCGACTCCCTTAATCAAGCCACTGCCGAGATATTTCTCAATGCCTGTCAGAGTGGCGGGTTTAGTTTCGGTGTACTGCTGCACCTCGAACTGTTGCCCGTATTGGGGATGGCTCTTCCAAACACCCTTGAGTTGAAGAGTCTGTCCGGCTTGGATGTTGGCAAAGTTGCCTACCACCGTCACCAGTTCCCGGACTCTGGGGGCTTGAATTCGAGCAACGGTATAGCCAGATTCGGAGGAGTGGTAGGTGATGCGCTCGACTACACCGGTGAGCGATTCGGTAGTTGGGTAGCGGTAGGGTACGGGAGAGTCTTGGGCTGAGGGAGACATCACAGAAAGCAGGCACTAGGCAATTGAGAAATTGAGAATTGTCTGAGGAATTGAATTTGCCAACAATTGTACTAAACAAGAGGGGAAGTACGCCCTCAAATCCGTGACGAATTGGGAGTTCATCGGCTCGGGGAGAGCCAATAATCTTGCTAGGCTAGAGAGAGCTAGCTGTCTGGAGTTATGAACGAGCGAATCGAAGTTATTGAAGGAGACATCACCCAATTGCGCGTTGATGCCTTGGCTATCCTTTAGAGCCAGCTACCGAAATCTAGAGCCAGCCACTGAAATCGCCCTGACCCAAGTCACGAAATTTCTGAAACAGAATACCTCGCTCAAAAAGGTCATTTTTGTCTGTCGGGAGGCATCTTATCGATGCTACTTGAAGGCACTCAAGCGGTTTGTTTAACTTCCTTGATTGGGCTTCGAGGTAATCGAGGATAGCCAGGGATTCGAGTGCCTTAAAGTCGCCATCAATCAAGACAGGAATGTGATGGAAAGGGTTGAGAGCGAGAAAGTCCACTTGAAACTGCTCTCCATCTAGTTTCATCGGAATTAGCTCAAATTCTAGCCCTTTCTCCAAGAGAGCAACCCGGACTCGGCGAGAATTAAAGGAAATGGGAGCAGAAGCGTTGGGGAACTCGCACGGAGTTGACCGCATCGGGAACGCTCACACTACACTGGCAATAAGGTTCGTCGGCTAAGGAGTCAGAATCTTCAATTAAATTATGGGGAGAAGTATAGAGAGTTACAGATGCTAGGAGAACTCAATCCCGAACAAATTGAACAAGTCCTGCACTCGCAAGTAATCGGTCGCCTGGGCTGCCATGCTGGGGGTCGAACATACATCGTGCCCATTACTTATGCTTATGACGGCGAGCGCATTATCTGTCACAGTGGGCTGGGAATGAAAGTACAGATGATGCGCTCCAATCCGGAAGTCTGCTTTGAAGTCGAACAAGTGGACAACCTCGCTAATTGGCGCAGCGTCATTGCTTGGGGAAACTACGAAGAACTGCATGGCGAGGCAGCAACCAAGGCGATGGAAAAACTCGTCGCAAGAGTCATGCCCCTGCTCGTCAGTTCCACTATCCGTCTCTCCCATGTAGAACAGGCACTGATGCAAGGCAAGGAGTACGAACCTTCTCCTCACGCCGTCATCTTCTGCATCCACCTCAAGGAAAAGATTAGTCGCTTCGAGAAGCGCGATTGACAGTTTCTGAGCAATTCCTCATCAAATGCCCCTTGAAGACGGAATGAAACTAGTATTCGCAAGGGAAGATCGAGTGTGACGGATGCAAGCATTGCCAACACAGATGCCTGGAGTCTTTTGACTAAGGAAGACTAGTGGTTTTTAGCTAGGGTTAGCCTTTTCTGAAAGTTTGGGGGGAATTTGGTCAGCGTTTAAAGTAACGATTTGACCGTCTTTGAAGATGCTGATTGATTCTCCTAATCTACGATGTCTCTCGAGCGCTTCAGCAATAGCTGCTCTAACGCCGGCATCGATTTGCTCAGATAATTTATCAGGAATTGGCTCAGTCATGGGCTATTTCGGTTATTTGTTGCCAGATAGAGGGGGAATAAATAATGGGTTGTTGATTGAAGGGACATTCAGCCACTAAGCTCGGCTCATCCCTAGAATTATCATAGACAATCCACTTGTCAGATAAGGGTAAATATAACTGGGTTAGGTTAGTACGCCCTCGTTCATAGCGACGACGAACCACATCTTCGGGAAGCCCATGACCGCCACTGGCTACCCGTCTGTGAACTCGTTCTAGGGCTAATTCTGGAGTTTGTAACCAAAAATAAATTAGATTGACCCTGTAGCCAGAGCTTTTACACTCTCTCAAAAAACGGGCAAAATGTCGGGCGGCTAGAGTGGTTTCAAAGGCAAAATCGACTCCTTGTGTCTTCAGTGTTGCTAGACGCTCTAACATCAACCTTCCTGCTAGGATGGCGACCGAATCTGGGTTGAAAGGTGATAGTCCGGCGGCGATTTCATCGGCGTTGACGTACTCGATCACCCCTAGAAAGTTAGGTAAAAGTCTTTTAGCGACGGTGGTCTTCCCCGAACCATTGGGACCGCCAATTATGTAAACATTAGGCATGAGCGTCCAACGAACTAGGTATTCGTTAAGTCTAAAAGAAACAGAAAATATCAGTTAAGTAGAGAAAGCTACGCCTAAAATCAAAAATGTTCTAGCAGTCAAGACCGACCGAACAATGGTGTGAATA
>JADEWQ010000145.1 GCA_015207585.1 Pleurocapsales cyanobacterium LEGE 06147
TAAGCCTACAGGTACCCGATCGGGAATCGGGAGAATTTGTCGTTGAATGCGATCGCTTTGGGACATAGTTAATCTCCTGTCTTTAGTAAACGATGACTGAATGTGGGACGACGTAAATCGGAGCAACTGGAGCTACGACAGCGGGAGGATGGTAGTAGTAGTTAGTCCCACTAGCAGCGGCTGCTCCTATCCAAAGCAAGGACTTACTTTTAAAGGGGTATATCATAATTATTTACCTATGTTAGGGGTTATCGAAATACGATGTGAGCCATCAAAATAGTTATTTTGACCTGATGTTACGCACTTTTGAGTAAATGTAGTTCAGACATAGCTTGTGGTAAAGCCTTAACATAGATACGGTTTCGCAAGGCAAAGTGATTCATCTTATGTTTTAATTTCAAGCACTCTAATTGAAATGCAGCATAGATAGACATGAAGATATGATTGCTCTGAGTGCGAATACATTTAGTTGGTGACTTTGCTAGACCAGTATTAGACTTGAGTGTTTTATGAAAGACTTCCACTTTCCACCGTTTTTGGTAGATTGCTTCTATCTGAGAGATATTACAGCTTAAATCACTACAAGCTAAATACAAGATACCAGTACTACCATCTTTGTTTGTAAAGACTTGACGATGGATAAGGACAGGAAAATTTAGTCCTTTTAACCACCCTCTAACTGGCTTCTGTTTTGACCAATTGAGTGAATCAATTCTGCTAAAAATTCCTTGCTTTTTGTCTTCTTCACTCAATGCCACGGTGCGGTTGCTTTTAAGAGCCATGACAAAGTGCTTGTCTAAATCCTGTCGATAAAGCTCATATTTTCTTTCGAGGAAAACCAACTGTCAGCTAGCACGTATTTATATTTGAGTTGATTCCTTTGGCAAATTTTTAACTGATTTCTGGTAAGTTCATTTTTGCTGGTGGTTGCTTTTCTTTTTTCTTTTTGGGTTTTTACTTCACAAAATTTTATGGGCTTCTTAACCACATCAAAACCTACTGAAAAGCTGATGTTCTTCACACTGTAAACGTAGTTGATGAGGTTAATTCCTTTGATTGAACGGTTTGATTGATGGTCATGATGCCAGCAAACTAACTCACTTTCTTGTGTATGAGGCTTGTTCTCTATGGTGTCATCTATAATCAAAACTCCATCTTCTTGTTCGTACTCCCTTACTACTGTTTTAACCAGTTAATTAATTAATACCTTATTTACAGAAATTTATCGAAGATGCACGTTAATCTGAAAAAGAAGAGACTCTTCAGATATGCTCAATCCTATGACAAAAAGAACATTCGGCGTAATTGGTTTAGCTGTGATGGGAGAAAACCTCGCTCTCAATGTAGAAAGTCGCGGTTTTCCCATTGCTGTATATAATCGTACTTCCGCCAAAACTGAGGCATTCATGGCAGAGAGGGCAACGGGAAAAGATGTTAAAGCTGCCTATTCCCTCGAAGAATTTGTCCAAGTTTTAGAACGTCCTCGCAAAATTTTGGTTATGGTAAAAGCGGGGAAACCAGTAGATGCTGTTATCGACCAACTCAAACCACTTCTCGATGAAGGAGATATGATTATCGATGGCGGTAACTCTCTTTACCAAGATACAGAAAGACGCACTATAGAATTAGAGGCTACCGGACTCGGTTTTGTGGGGATGGGAGTCAGTGGGGGTGAAGAAGGGGCGTTGCACGGTCCTAGCTTAATGCCTGGCGGTACAGAAGCAGCCTACAGAGAGTTAGAACCCATTTTAACGAAAATTGCTGCTCAAGTAGACGATGGTCCCTGTGTTACTTATATCGGACCTCGGGGTGCCGGACACTACGTCAAGATGGTACATAACGGTATTGAGTACGGCGATATGCAGCTTATTGCCGAAGCCTATGACCTGCTTAAAAATGGATTAGGACTGGATAATCAGCAGTTACATGAAGTATTTGCCGAGTGGAATACTACTGATGAGTTAAATTCTTTTTTGATTGAAATTACGGCTGATATTTTTAACTATATCGATGCACAAACTAAATTACCTCTGGTCGATCTAATTCTCGATTCGGCAGGACAAAAAGGTACGGGACGCTGGACTATAGTGAGTTCTCTCGAATTAGGGGTACCCATTCCGACTATGTATGCTGCCGTCAACGCTCGCGTAATGTCTTCCTATAAAGACGAACGAGTAGCAGCAGCACGGATATTAACTGGTCCTACTAGCAAATATGAGGGAGATAAACAAGACTTTATCAATAAAGTAAGAGATGCCCTCTACTGTTCCAAGATGTGTTCTTATGCCCAAGGAATGGCACTTTTAGATAAAGCATCAGCAGAGTATAACTACAATCTAAACTTGAGCGAGTGCGCGCGGATTTGGAAGGGCGGATGTATTATTCGTGCTGGTTTCTTAGGTAAAATTCAATCTGCTTTTATCGACAATCCTAAATTACCTAATTTGCTCCTAGCACCGGAGTTTAAACAAACTATCCTAGATCGTCAGGAGGCTTGGCGAGAAGTGCTGGCAGTAGCCAATCGCCTTGGCGTACCAGTTCCTGCCTTTAGTGCTTCTTTGGATTATTTTGACAGTTATCGGCGCGATCGCCTGCCACAAAATTTAACTCAAGCTCAAAGGGACTATTTTGGTGCCCATACCTACGAACGGATAGACAAACCCAGAGGAGAATTTTTCCATACCGAATGGACGGAAACTGACAAACAATCCTTACAAACTGGTACTACCGATTAAGATTCCTGTAGGGGCGGTTGGCCAACCGTCCCTAACTCCTGTTATAACTAGACCAAAACAGTATCTTCTTGGGTAACTTTCGTGCCCAAAACTTTTAAGAAAGCGGCTAGCCAACGAGGATGAGCAGGCCAAGCGGGGGCAGTAACGAGATTACCATCAGCGATCGCATCATCTACTGGAATATCTACATATTCCCCACCAGCCAACCCTACTTCGGGACTGCAAGCAGGATAAGCCGAACACCGTTTACCTTGAATAACATTGGCTGCCGCTAAAAGTTGCGCGCCGTGACAAATAGCAGCAATAGGTTTATTAGCACCAGCAAAGTGCTGAACTATTTTAATCACCTCTTGATTGAGACGAAGATATTCTGGTGCCCGTCCTCCTGGAATAATTAGAGCATCATATTCTTCCAATCGAATTTGATCGAAAGTAGCATTGAGAGTAAAGTTGTGACCGGGTTTTTCACTATAGGTCTGAGCACCCTCAAAGTCATGAACCGCAGTTTTTACTGTATCTCCAGCTTTTTTATCGGGGCAAATAGCGTGAACCGTATGTCCTACCATCTGTAATGCTTGAAAAGGTACCATTACTTCATAGTCTTCAACGAAATCACCTACCAGCATTAAAATTTGTTTTCCAGCCATTTTGAAACTCCGATTTTATCTTTGTTCTTCTACTATTTTCGTCGTTTTGATGGCGGTAATCAATTGTGCATCGTTTCCTGTCTGTAGACGGAAGAAGGTCGGTTTTTCAATTTTTTGTTCATAGCTTCTTCTACGGCTGCATTTAATTGATCGCCCAGAAGCATGACAAAACAACTGAGATAAAGCCACAGCATCAAGACAATGACCGCTCCAACTGCACCATAAATTTGGTTATATTGCCCGAAGTGAGTGACATAAAGACGAAACAGATTAGAAACAATTGCCCAAGAGATTGCTGCCAAAATAGCTCCTGGCATGATGGGAGTGCCTTTACGCCAACGGCTAGTTCCGAAACGATAGACAAAAGCAAAAGCGATCGCGACAATTGCCAAGGCAATAGGAAAACTCAACAGTCGCCAAACGTTGATTAAAAGCGAGATAACGGTTTGTTCGATGTTTGTCTCGACAATTAAACTGCGAACGAATAGATAAAAGCTATAAATAATTTGAACTAAAATTAGACCAATAATAAATAAGAGAAAAGACACTATTTGTTTTTGTCCTCGTTGGCTGCGGTCGCTTAGATATTTTTGAACCTGATCGATAAAAAAGATCGCGCTACCAACGATCGCCAAGATCGCTACTACAGTCAAAAACTGCCAGGCAAATAATAGTAATTCTCCCCAATTTTGCTGAATTGCTAGCCGCAAGACAAATTCTCCAATCAACAGAAAAAAGGAGGCAAAAATTAGTAAAATAATCGTGCCAATCGTTAGTAAAATAGAAATCAATTTAGCTTGCCAGAATGGTCGTCGTTCCGAGCGGGGAACTTGATGAATTTGATCGAGAGCATTCATCGCTGCACCTAATGCCCCAGAAAAAATCCAAATTGCTGCTACAAAGCTGAGAGAAAACCAACTCGTTCCTTGAGCAAGCCTTATTCGCGTGAAATTTAACAGTATTTGCCAGACTTGGTCCGGTACTATCTCGGCAAAGCGAATCGCTAAATCCCCGAGGTAAGATTCGAGAGATTGCTCGAAGAAACTAATAGCCGTAAGAATGGCTAAAATGGCAGGAAATAAACCTAACATGGCACTGAAAGCCATTTCCGCCGCTAAACCATTTAACCGCCTCTGCATGGCATAAGTGATGGTTTTTTTGAGCGTTCCCCAACGAAGATAATGCCAGAAACGAATAAAACGTTTCATTGAAAAAATTAGATTTTATTTAATCGAGACATAATCACTTCTTTTAAATTGAATTGATATTAGTAATGAAAAGGAACTGTCAAAAGAGGTATAACTGACAGGACAAGCCAACTCAAACTCCACCAATCGCTCGATCTAGTCAATTCCCTATCTTCGAGCAAAAGCTCGATTCTTTCTACCAAACGACTGCGGGGAGTGGTGCAACTAAAAGCAGCTGCAACCAATTCGACTTTTTTAAAAGGGGCTTGAGCCATAATGAGTAATGATTCTGCTAATAGTAATGGCTCGACAGTTTCTGCTGCTTTGCGATCGGCTCTAATTTCCCGCAGTAATAATAATTCTTGCCACAAAGATTCTGTTTGGGGTAACCAGCAAGTAAAAGAACGCAACCAACCCAGCCAGAAAAACCAAAACGTATCGCGATAGTAGGCATGTGCTTGTTCGTGAGCCAAAACTGCTGTTAAATGTTCTAGATCGAGAGTATTTAATAATCCTTCACTGACTACTAATTCGGAATCCCAAAAACCAATTTGAGCACTGTAAGGAAATTCATGAGCAAAAATTTTAGCGGTTTTTCCCGCTACAGATTGCTCGGTATAGGTACGAATTTTTTGTCGAGATAAATAACCTTGATAAGCTAATTTGAGCCAAAATAGGGCAGCTAGGATAACAAAACCGAGGGCAAGGCAATAACTCAACCAGCTTGCCTCAATACCCAACATTTCTCCCCGAAAACCCATGCAGATAACTGCAATAGCTGTCATTAAAATCAGTAGGGGGGGAAATAACAAGAAAAATAGCGATCGCCGCCAACGTTCTGCCCAACCGAGGGTAGACTCGGTATTAGCTCTTAATCGAAGTATCCAAGCAATTGCTAAAGTAAACAGGATCATAATTAAATGCATTACGATTCCTCCTTTTGTAACTCCTTACGAAGAGCTTTCAAGCGAGAGGCGATCGCCTCTATTTGCTCCAGACTAGCTGTATCTAAACTATCAGCAAAAGAAGCAACTACATCGGGATTACCAATCGCCAGAAAACGATTTAATTGTTCGTAAGCTTTAATGGCTTGAGCTTGTTCCCGTGAAACCAAAGGGTGCCAGTAAAAAGCTCTTCCTTGCTTGCTACACTTGAGCCAACCTTTTTCAGTCAGGCGACGCAATACGGTAGTTACAGAAGTATAGGCTAATTCGCGGTCTGGATCGGCTAAAATGCTTTCGTGAATTTGTTTGACCGTAGCTTTACCGAGTTGCCAGACAATCTCTAAGATCTCATTTTCTAAAGGACCGAGAGACAATTTTTGCGGACGGTATTCCGGTAAAGGAGACATAATGATAATTAAAAATTAAAAAGGCAAAATTTAAAATGTACCATTCTAGACTTCTGGATAATCATAGCGCGGATAGATTAGAAGTTTTGAACAATTTATAAAAATTTTTTGTTGCCAAAAAATCGTCACTACTGTAGTGACGAACAGAATAAAAATAAAATATTTGCTATATGTTTGTCTAAAGTAGCCCAACTTTAGCAAAAAGAGAACTCAACTTCTCATAAATTTCTCGTTCCTGCTGAAATACATTTAATGCTTCATAAATTCCCTCTTGATTAGATACAGCTTCATATAAAATTTGGCTTTTCTCGCTCTCTCTGGATAATTTTAGTCTAAGTAAGCGATCTACCTCTAGTTGCCATTCACGAAATTCTTTATCATAAGCAGCTAGTTCCAACAAACGAGCATATTCATCGCCAGGGCTTTTTCGCTCGGAAAGAGTGCTGCAACTTAACACTACATACTTCTTCTTTAATTCTTGAGATTTGGTCATTAACATAATTTATTTCTCATGTTTGTAACTTTACTGATAATTCCAACTAAGTTCAGGTAATATATTTTCTGTTTGAGCTATGTTGTTAGCTTATCGGATTTTTTGCCTTATTAAAAGAGAGGAATTCATTTTTAAATAAAATAATACTTTTTGGTACTTGAAAGAATAATAAGCAGTTACTCATTTAATAGTCGCGATCGCTCTAATAGATATATCAGTTTTACTTTGTCTCCGATCTAGAATTTAAAACATAGTTTGCCCGTTGGCGCATTAAGAACTATTCTTTCTTTTAAATTAATATTACATCTTTTTTTGAGTGTAGATACCCTTTACTTACGATGCTTCTTAATTGGATAGAAACTACCATATTCCGGTTTTAAGGAAGAACGGAGTCGCTTTGCCTCCGGAGAAGAAATATAGCGGTTTTTATTTTAATGAGGTACAGCTAATATCAGGTTCGCTTAAACAGTTGAATATGAGGATTGACGGGGAGAAGGGAGACGCGGCGAGGCGGAGAAAATTTATTTTAAATGATTATCCGAGCTTGATATTACACCTAGTTTTTTTGTTGATAGTTGAATTAATTCTTCCCTATTTGCTATTGGTGTTCCTAAGGCGTTTAAGCTCATCCCCCATAACAAAAGCGCTCTATGCAAGCGTCATTAGTTATTGGTCATTAGTCATTGGTCATTGGTCATTATTTACAAAGGACGAACAACGAATGACAAAGTACAAAGGACTATCTCTGGCTGGACGGGTTCATAAATACCTGGGAAAACCCGGGGCTTACAAGGTGGGCAGAATGCCTTGGATGGAAGGTCTCGCCTGCACTACGCGCGCAGCGGAGCGAGCGAACCTCAGCATCTCGGACGACCGCTTGCTCGCAGGAACTCGGTTCCCGCGAAGTCGGCAACGGAGGTCTCCTTACGGCGGCTAAAGTGTCGGACACGGGTTCCGGCACCGCCGCCTTCCGCACAGAGTCCCTCCCCAGGCGAAGACCCCTCAAGTTTTCGACCGTCTTTAAACGCCGTCGTTCCCAAGGGGCTGTCACCTGTTCCCGCAGGATCCTATCGAATTCGATTCGTCCGACAGCCCCTCCGGAGTTAACTGTCACCTGAAAACTGCTGTAAATTAAGCATGGGTCGAATTTTACCCTCTTCAAGCAGTAATTAAGAAGTGAGACCATCTAAGATTATGCGATCGCTATATAGAGGTGATGGGTGAATTACTCTCTTGCGAGTAAATTTTTCATCTCCTCTATTGTCATTAGTTATCTTTTATAGCGGTAGTCAAAAAGATTAGGACACATTAGACTTCTTGCGTGAAGTCGGAAACAGGGAACAGTCAATAATTGATAATCCATTGACTCCTGACTTCTGACTCCTGCTATAAATAGCACTTTAGACATCGTAGTAAAGAGCAAATTCATAAGGATGAGGACGCAAACGCATTGGGTTGACTTCGTTGTCGAGTTTGTAACTAATCCAGTTTTGGATAAAGTCTTCCGTAAATACTCCCGTATCAATCAAGAAAGCGCGATCTTGCTCTAAAGCTTCTAAAGCTTCTTCTAAAGAACCGGGAGTGGAAGGAATTTTACTCAACTCTTCAGGAGAAAGGTCGTAAATATCTACATCCAAAGGTTCGCCTGGGTCGATTTCGTTCTTAATGCCGTCCATACCCGCACAGAGCATAACTGCAAAGGCAAGGTAAGGATTACAGGTAGCATCGGGACAACGAAATTCTAAACGCTTAGCCTTAGGATTACCGCCAGATAAGGGTATACGAATAGAGGCAGAGCGATTTCCTTGCGAGTAGGCAAGGTTTACTGGTGCTTCAAATCCAGGAACGAGACGCTTGTAGGAATTAGTAGTAGGGTTGCTAAACGCTAGAATTGCCGGAGCATGTTTGAGAATGCCACCGATATAATTCAGGGCCATTTTGCTTAGGTTAGCATAACCATCTCCCCAGAACAGGGGTTGTCCATCTTTCCAAATCGACTGGTGAGTGTGCATGCCAGAACCATTATCGTTAAATAGTGGTTTGGGCATGAAAGTAACGGTTTTACCGTACTTTTTGGCAACGTTTTTGATAACGTACTTGTAAGTCATCAAATAATCAGCCGCCTCAACCATGGTGGCAAAACGGAAACCCAGTTCGTTTTGTCCTCCAGTAGCAACTTCGTGGTGATGCTTCTCAATAGGTACCCCACACTTTGCCATGGTTAGCAGCATTTCTGTCCGCATATCTTGTAAGGTGTCAGTCGGAGCAACAGGAAAATAACCTTCTTTATAACGAGGTTTGTACCCTAAGTTACCTCCAACTTCTTCCCTACCACTATTCCAGCGACCTTCAACGCTATCTACGTAATAGTAGCCTTTGCTTTCAGTTTGATCGAAGCGGACATCATCAAAAACAAAGAATTCCGCTTCTGGTCCGAAGAAAGCAGTATCGCCGATGCCCGTATTTTTTAGAAACTCAACCGCTTTGCTGGCAATAGTGCGGGGGTCGCGATCGTAAAATTCCCCCGTGCGCGGCTCTTTAATACTGCAAATCATGCTTAGGGTTGGCTCTTCATAAAATGGGTCGATCCAAGCGGTTTTTGGATCGGGAACCATTGCCATATCTGATTCGTTAATAGCTTTCCAACCGCGAATACTCGATCCGTCGAAGGGAACGCCATCAACAAAAGAATCTTCCTCGATTTGAGTGTAATAAAAAGAGCAATGTTGCCAGATGCCTGGCATATCAATAAATTTGAGGTCAATTATTTTAATATCTCGATCTTGAATCATTTTCAAGACTTCTTGTGGAGTGTCTGGCATCAATATCTCCTTACTTATTACTCGTGTATTTTTTTCTAGTCTCGAATCATCCTAGATAATAGTTATAGACAGGTTTTGTCTCCACTGTTACAGAAATATCATGTCTCGATCTGTTAAGAATCTGTAAATTTTACAAAAATGTGACCAAATTAACTAAAACTAGCCACAAGAAACATGGCTGGCTTCTATCGCCAGTTTTATACTTTAATTTATTAAATAGATATGATAAGTATAAAAAAACTTAATCAACTTTTTGTTTACTAGGAACGAATTAGCAATCTCGACGATCGTGGTAGCATCAGGAAGTGTGGCTATTTGGAGAGCATGATTCGGTCATTGAAATATAAAAGAGGAAAAGCTTTTATCCCAACCAAGTTCTATATTTTTGTCTTTGCCAGCATCATTGTTAATTTTGTCGGTATAACCCTCACTCAAGCTCGCGATGGAGTTGAAAATATTATTATCGATCGCGAGTCTACTCCCGATCCCCTGGTTATTGCCGGAGTGAGTGGCGGTTCTCTAGAAGCTACAGAAGTTTTAGAAACCGAAGCAACAACCACAGGTTTTTGCGATGGATTTATCAATCGGCAACCCAATCACAGGTTGATCCTTAATTCTTTCTTTGATTTCCTCAGAGTAGAAGTAGAAAGTAACGTAGACACGACCATTATGATTGAAGGTCCTGGTGGTATTTGGTGTAATGATGACACAAATGATACTAATCCGGTAATTGAAGGGCAATGGCAACCCGGTAGTTACAAAATCTGGATTGGTTCTCATCAAGTCGATGTATTTAATGATTACCTGATTAAAATTACGGGTATAAAAACTAAACTTTAGGCGACGATAGCAATCCTCTAAGAGTTGTGAATTAAGGAGTGGAGATGAGGTGTTAGCTAATTGATAATTGATAATTGATAATTGATAGTTGGTGACTGCTGACTCCCGATCGCTCACAAATAATTTAGAACTGCTATAGAATCGATCGTGATCGAAGCTAATTTAGTTAAAGTAACCGTTAGTTGTAGAATTTGTTAGACAGATACAATTATTAGGTTCTACTGCTCGGACAGCTTACCATCACTAAAACATCATGTCTGCCCTTACTGCCCCTGTAAATCTAAACTTTCCTTTAACTGCTATTGTCGGACAAGAAGCAATTAAACTCGCCCTCCTATTAGCAACGATCGATCCCGAATTGGGGGGAGTGGCGATCGCCGGTCGTCGCGGTACGGCTAAATCAGTGATGGCAAGGGCAATTCACAGTCTTCTGCCACCCATTGAAGTCATCAAAGGTTCTTTCTCTAACTGCGATCCGACTCGACCTCAAGAGTGGGATGACGATACTCTGGCTATCTACGGTAATACCAAACCAGAAGAAATTCCCACAGAAATTATCCCCGCACCATTTATACAAATTCCTTTGGGAGTGACAGAAGACAGATTGCTGGGTTCGGTAGACGTAGAAGAATCGGTCAAAACAGGAGAAGTCGTCTTTCAACCAGGATTATTAGCCCAAGCGCATCGGGGCGTTCTTTACATCGACGAGATTAATCTCCTCGACGACCAAATTGCTAATCAATTACTGACCGTTCTCAGCGAAGGACGCAACCAAATCGAACGGGAAGGAATTAGTTTTCAACATCCCTGCAAGCCGATTCTCATTGCTACCTATAATCCTGAAGAGGGACCCTTAAGAGAACACTTACTCGATCGCATTGCCATTACCCTCTCTGCCGATGGAGTTTTATCTTTAGATCGGCGGGTAGAAGCGGTCGAGCGCGCGATCGCCTACGCCAGTTCCCCAGAACGGTTTATCCGCCAATACGGCGACGATATCGATAGCTTAAAAACAGATATTATTTTGGCACGGGAATGGCTTAAAGAGGTCACAATTACCCACGATCAAATTCTCTATTTGGTTGAAGAAGCAATTCGAGGGGGAGTAGAAGGACATCGAGCAGAATTATTTGCCGTTAAAGTAGCTAAAGCTGCCGCTGCCTTGGAAGGACGCAATAACGTAACTGCCGACGATCTTCGTAAAGCAGTGGAACTGGTAATCGTACCTCGTGCTACTACCGTTGAAGTACCGCCCGAAGAAGCACCCCCCCCTCCACCGCCACCACCTCAACAACCTCAGGATGAATCGCAACAAGACCAAGAGGAACAAGAAGAAAAAGAAGAGGAACGAGATCGAGAACAAGAACCTCCTGGCATTCCCGAAGAGTTTATCTTCGATGTCGAAGGAATAGTTCTCGACCCCAGCGTACTTTATTTTGCTCAGATGACCAAACGCCAGGGAAAATCGGGAAAACGCGGTCTTATTTTTTCTCAAGATCGGGGACGCTATATTAAACCGATGTTACCTAAAGGCAAGGTACAGAGAATTGCGGTAGATGCTACTTTACGCAGCGCCGCCCCTTATCAACAAGCCAGACGCAAACGCCATCCGGGTCGCACGATAATTGTGGAACAAAGCGATCTGCGGGCAAAAAGATTGGCAAGAAAAGCGGGTTCGTTAATTGTCTTCGTCGTCGATGCCTCTGGTTCGATGGCACTCAATCGGATGCAATCGGCTAAAGGGGCAGTAATGCGCCTGTTAACCGAAGCTTATGAAAATCGGGATAGAGTTGCCCTTATTCCCTTTAGAGGCGAACGGGCAGATGTCCTGCTACCTCCTACTCGTTCGATTACCCTGGCGCGCAATCGCTTAGAAACATTACCTTGTGGCGGGGGTTCGCCCCTAGCCCACGGGTTGACCCAAGCAGTTCACGTCGGTATGAATGCTCAAATGTCTGGCGATGTAGGTCAAGTAGTGATTGTGGCAATTACTGACGGACGGGGCAATATTCCTTTAGCCCGTTCTTTAGGCGAACCTTTACCCGAAGGAGAAAAACCAGATATCAAAGGGGAATTATTGGAAATTGCCGCCAAAATAGGTGCTTTGGGGATGAAATTATTAGTCATTGATACGGAAAGTAAGTTCGTCTCCACTGGCTTTGCCAAGGAAATAGCCAAACAAGCAGGTGGCAAGTACTATCATTTACCAAAAGCAACGGATCGGGCAATTGCGGCAATGACCAAAGGCGCGCTCGCCGAACTAACTTGATTTACCACAAAGACCGTAAAACTCGATTCGATAATCAACAATTTTGGTATTGGTTTGTTGCTCGACTTTTTCTACCAGGCTATTTGGCAATTGAACCCAAACGTTAAAAATTTGCTCGCTATCTAAGCAATTCACATGGCTGTGAGAATCAGTGAAGCTACCGTACAAATTTCCTTCAGAGCGTTCCAAACATTCAATGATTCCGTGTTGGGATAGTGCTGCTAAATTCTGATATACAGAAGTTTGGCAAATTTGCTTACCCTGTTGATTGAGTCGATTATAAATTTCTCGCGCCGAAAGATGTTCTGGCGATCGCCATAAAAGTTCGAGAATCAGTTGACGTTGCTGACTGATGCGCATTCCCAATTTTCGACAATAGTCTAGAGCCTCTTGCAATGATTGGATTGGTTTCTCTACTCTTGTCTGACTCTGCTGCTTCAAGAAAATTCACCTCCTGCTATAATTTCTTGACTCGTTTCCTCACAAAGGAATTGAAGTAAAGTAAAAGCAGGCAAAAACTAACCTTGCGCAGAGTCATCCTCCATAGCAGCTCGTCGATTCAGTCTAATCTGTCAAAAATGCGGCATCAATTTAGTTTTAGTTATGGATCGTCCCATCGGGCATGATTGTCCAAGACAGATTTAGATCGGCTAAATCTAACTGGTCGATCTTAATTTTTGCCCTCTTAAGATTTGCACCACGTAAAATTACTTCATTCAGCTTGGCATCAACCAGATTTACTCCACTTAGATTTGCTCCACTTAGATTTGCTCCACTCAAGTTTATCCATCTTAATTGAGCCCCACTTAGGTTTGCCTTAATTAACTCTGCCTGCTCTAAGTTCGTCCCGCGCAAAATTGCCATTATCAGTTTGGCATCGATAAGATTGGCACGATATAAATTAGCTCCAGTCAAATTCGCCCCACTCAAGTTTGCTCCGCTCAAATTTGCCTCACTCAAGTCCGCTCCAATTAAATCCGCTCCGCTAAGATCTGCTTCTCTAAGGTTAACCTTCCACAAACTTATCCCATTTAGATTAACTTCGTGAAAATCCCTTTCTCCTCGAGCATATCTGCTCACAACTTCAGCCGCATCCATATCATCTTGGCATGCACCCCACTTAAAGGAGGAAAAATTAGTGCTCATCGCTCTCGATCTCCTGAAAAATCAACTAAAAGTTCATCCTCCTCAACCCGAACTCGATAGCATTGCAGAGGTTTTAAATCTCGTTCCAAATAAGTAAGGTCAGCGGGGTAGACATTGCGGGGATAGAGATTTTCTCCAGTTTTTACATCATAGCGATAGTAGTGCCAGGGACATTCGATTATGCTCCCGTATAAATGACCTCGATCTAGGGGACCATCTCGATGAGGACAGCGAGCATCTAGAGCATAAAACTCTTTATTTATATTGATAAGGATCAGACGTTGTCCATTAACCTCTACAGTCCGCATCGTGCCAGGAGATACCTCGCTGACTTTTGCCACTTTAACGAACTGGGTCATACTTATAAAGTAAGAAGGATGAAGTAAGAAGTCTAAAAATTGAGCCAATAATTATTTAACTAATCTTTCACCTCTTTTCATCCTTCAGTACTGACTTAAACTTTTTGGTGACCGTTAGGCGCTACAAGAAAGCGCGATGTGTAAGGAGATTCTCCAGGCGAACCCCGGCGAATATGACCGGATGGTCCTTCTCCTAAGAACTCAGAGAACCAGGCTTCGTGTTCGATCTCCTCATTGAGAATGGCAAGAGACAGCTCATAGGTGCGATGATCTTTACCGAAAGTCATGTTGCAGATGTCGGTGTAAACTCTAATCGCACAGCGTTCGGCTTCCACCAGTACTTTGAGCATCTCTCTCATATCTCGGGGGTTTTGCGGCAGATAAGCATCGGGACAAGCAGCTTCATTGGCAAAAGCCCGAATATCACGGGGTAATTCTCCTCCTAATTCGTAGATTCGTGGCACTAATGCCTCAAAGTGATTCCTATCTTCCAGACGGGCATCTTCAATAATTTCTTTGAGTCCTTCGCCTTCAAAGCCGATCGCGTTTACCCGCAAAATCGTGTAGTAGTAATAAGTGGTAAACTCGGCTGCGGCGGCACGAACCAGCTTCTGAACTAGTTCTTCTGTATTAACGCCATTATCCTTGACGACTTGCAGCGCAACTTGTGCCATAGCCGTTCTCCTCTTTAAAAATTTGTGAAAGTATTTGTTAAACAAGGTTTTTTATTTAGCACAGCGTCACAGTATCACTGTTTTTGCTATTAAATCAAACTCATTACGAGTTCGATTACTGTCCTACTTCAATATTGCGCGATACTCAAGTAAATGTGAGAAAAATGATAAAAAACTTAAAATTTTTCGGGTCAATTTAATTAAGTTAATTAAGATAGAGGTAACTGATTACCATAGTATTGGCATAAAAATCAGCCATTGAAATAACAATTTTTTTGAATTTTTGTTAAAAAAAAGCAGGATTTTTTAAGATAAAGTATTTTACATACTTGTTTTGAAAGCTAAAGAAAAAAATTTATTAGCACCTCAGAGCACATAGGAGGTGATAAAAATGGCAAAAACGTTTGAAATTCCCGGTTACACTTACGGTACTGAAACAGTTCCTCGATCGCCAATCTCGATGGAAGACTTCGAGCTTCTCAAAGAGACCGTGCTATTTACAGAGGAAGGTCAACTACCCACCGCTAATGGCTAAGAGCAATTTAGCGGGGGCTTGCAAAGAACTAAATGCCAATTAGTTCCAGCAGGACAAAACAGTTGTCTAGCCTGTGCGGAAAACGTAACCTGAGCTAAC
>JADEWQ010000146.1 GCA_015207585.1 Pleurocapsales cyanobacterium LEGE 06147
GATGATGTCAAATATAAAGTTGCTAATATTCTTAACTCCTTATCAGAGGATGTTATTCATTCTTTGACGGGTTGGCAATATATTTTAGATGCTTTATCTCTCTAGCTACTTTTGAGAATTGGTATTAGAAAAATTGTGACTATGAAGTCATCCCATTGTTCACAAACAATTTTGTTTTAATTACACTTTTTGGTTCAAGCGATCGCTACAACGTTTCAATGAAAGACTGAGCGCAACGACAACCCTCGGGCAATGCCCAGTAATCTACCGTGTCATAAACGCCAATTTTAGCAAAGATTAATAATCCTGATTTATTAAGACTTGTGTTTTGCATTTATGTCAGTAATATTTATTATAGACTAAAGACTATGTAATTCTAAAAAGCATAGACAAGAATCGATAAAATTCTCTTTCTGCTGCTGCTCTAAATAGAGCGAGATAGGCTCAAACTATTGATCGACTCCCAATTACCATTACCAATAATCAAATGTTTGAATCATGGCAATAACCAATCGAATTCACTTTCGGAACGTCAAAGGCGATATTTTCGGTGGGATCACTGCTGCAATTATTGCTTTACCAATGGCTTTAACCTTCGGGGTTGCTTCTGGTGCTGGGGCTTCTGCGGGTTTGTGGGGCGCAATTTTAATCGGCTTTTTTGCGGCACTGTTTGGTGGAACTCCGACCCTAATTTCAGAACCAACGGGTCCAATGACTGTGGTTATGACCGCAATTATTGCCAAACTAACGGTTGCTAATCCGGAAAATGGTTTGGCAATGGCATTTACCGTAGTCATGCTGGCTGGGATTTTCCAAATTATTTTTGGGTTTTTAAAACTGGGTAAATATGTCACCCTGATGCCCTATACAGTTATATCTGGTTTTATGTCGGGTATTGGGATCATTCTGATTATCTTGCAGATTGGACCATTTTTAGGGCAAGCTAGTCCTAAAGGTGGAGTAATCGGTACGATACAAAATCTGCCGCAACTGATAGCAAATATTAATTCTCTTGAAGCTATACTCGCTGCTTTAACTGTTGCCATTCTCTTTTTGTATCCTTCCAAGTTAAAGAAGTTTTTGCCACCCCAGCTACTGGCATTAATCGTCGGTACTTTAATTTCTATATTGCTATTTAGTAATGCCGATATTCGCCGTATTGGTGAGATATCCGTAGGTTTACCGAGCTTACAATTACCTACTTTTAGTGCTGCTCAACTTCAAACAATGTTGTTTGACGGATTAGTTTTAGGAATGTTGGGCTGTATTGATGCTTTATTAACCTCTTTAGTTGCAGACAGTTTAACTCGTACTGAACACAACTCTAACAAAGAATTAGTCGGTCAGGGTATTGGTAATTTGGTTGCTGGTTTATTTGGCGGTATTGCTGGTGCTGGAGCAACTATGGGTACGGTAGTCAACATTCAAACTGGTGGTAGAACTGCTCTTTCTGGGTTGACCCGTGCTTTGGTTTTGCTAGTAGTAGTTTTGGGATTAAGTCAGTATTTAACGGTTATTCCTAGCGCAGTTTTGGCAGCTATTGCTTTTAAGGTAGGTATCGATATTGTTGACTGGGGTTTCCTCAAACGCGCTCACAAAATCTCTCCCAAAGCCGCCGTAATTATGTATGGGGTAATTGCACTAACGGTTTTTGTAGATTTAATTGTTGCTGTAGGTGTTGGGGTATTTGTTGCCAACGTTCTAACTATCGAACGTCTTTCTAACCATCGTGCCGAAAAAGTTAAGGCTGTTACTTATGATGATGAAGAAATCAATCTTAACTCAGAAGAGAAACAATTACTAGAAAGAGCCAATGGTCGCGTACTTCTATTCTATCTAAGCGGTCCGATGATTTTTGGAGTAGCTAAAGCAATCTCCCGCGAACACAATTTGATTAATGATTATCAGGTGTTGGTTTTAGATTTATCTGAAGTACCAATTTTAGGGGTAACTTCTTCCTTAGCATTAGAAAATGCAATTAAAGAAGCATTAGAAAAAAATCGTCAGGTATTCTTAGTAGGTGTTGGCGGACAAGCCGAAAAACGCCTGAGAAAATTAGGAATTTTGAATTCAATTCCGCCGCAGAATTTGTTTGATAATCGCTTAGAAGCCCTCAGACAAGCCTTTACCTTAGTTGCAAGGCAAGAGGGACAAACTTATACTGTTTCCGGCAATCCCACTCAAACTTCTTTCAATCCCAATCCAATTAATTAATCCTTTGCCTTCTCAAACCTTCGATTGGATAAATTATCTTCTTAATTCAAGCTAATCGAAACTTTATTTTCCTCACAAAAAAAGTCACCAAAATCAAGACAAATGATTATTGCACAATCAATATTTTTATCTTCTCCAAGTTCTTTCTGGCAGTTTCCTCTATTAGCAACCGCGACAGAAGCAGAATATGCGCCAATAGTGCTTACTGGGGTTTTGCTGAGTTTGGTCGTTGTTTATATTGCTAGCAAACTGGGTGGAGAGTTGTCTGGAATGATGAACTTTCCCCCCGTTTTAGGAGAATTGATTGCTGGTGTAGTGGTGGGAGCTTCTGCCCTACATTTATTAGTGTTCCCCGAAAACGGTGCGATCGCCTCGGACTCGATTATTATATCTATTCTGCAATTTATCGATACCCTTTCTCCCGAAGCGGTAACCTCAATCTTTCAAAGTCAAAGCGAAATCGTCTCTGTCTTAGCGGAATTGGGAGTTATTATTCTCTTATTTGAAATCGGTCTCGAATCGGATTTAAGAGAGTTAAAACAAGTAGGTTACCAAGCTGCGGTCGTCGCTTGCGTTGGGGTAGTAGTTCCTTTCGTGGCTGGCACTGTAGGACTGATGTTATTGTTTCACGTGCCAGCGATTCCGGCAATTTTTGCTGGTGCGGCATTAACTGCTACTAGTATTGGCATTACCTCGAAAGTTCTCTCCGAACTGGGACATCTCAAATCGAAAGAAGGTCAGATTATTGTTGGTGCTGCTGTCATTGATGATGTATTGGGTATTATTGTTCTGGCAGTAGTAGCTAGTCTTGCTAAAACTGGCGAAGTAGATGTTGTCAACGTTGTTTATTTAATTGTCGGTGCTACTGTTTTTCTGCTCGGTTCGATTCTTTTGGGTAATTTCTTTAATAAATCTTTTGTGGCTATTGCCGATAAACTGCAAACGCGAGGCAATCTCGTGATTCCAGCGTTTAGCTTTGCCTTCTTCATGGCTTTTTTAGGTAATGCGATTCATTTAGAAGCAATTTTGGGAGCGTTTGCGGCTGGTTTAGTCTTAGACGAAACCGATAAGCGCAAAGAACTAGACGAGCAAGTAAAGCCTATTGCCGATATCCTCGTACCGATTTTCTTTGTAACCGTTGGTGCGAGAGTCGATCTGAGTGTTCTCAATCCGGCTGTTGCTGAAAATCGAGAAGGACTAATTATCGCCATCTTTTTAATCGTAGTCGCCATTGTCGGTAAATTAGTAACGGGTTGGAGCGTATTCGGACAACCAGGAATTAATCGCTCGGCAATTGGCATAGGTATGATTCCACGGGGAGAAGTCGGACTGGTGTTTGCTGGTATTGGTTCGGCTAGCGGTGCTCTCGATAAACCTTTGCAAGCAGCGATTATTATTATGGTTATTTTGACAACTTTTCTAGCACCACCATTGTTGCGATGGGCTTTTAAAGAAGAGAAATCTGTAAAACAAGCAAATTTGGCTGGTTAAAGATAAGTTTGGGTAGCGAGTACTATCTATTAAATTTGATAGCTACTCGCTGTTTCTTTAAATAAGTAATTTTAAAAATTGGCTATGGAAAATTTATCAACCCAACACCGCTCAATTATTTGGTTAATTTTGTCTGTTTATTCAATAGTAGTTTTTATGCCTTTTCAAGGAGCAGAAAAAAAACCAGGGCAAAATCATCAAATTATTTCTAAAAATGCAGAACTTTGGCTGTTGTTGCGTATATTTTTTTTGCTTTGTTTGTTTAAGATTTTAATTTTTTGACAAATGGTCGAGTATTCCTTGTTTAGCGATCGCACGGCGGTACTGGCAACCATGCATCACAAAGAAAGAGTAATTGCTCCTATTTTAAACAGGGATTTAGGAGTAAAGGTCATAGTTCCAGCCAATTTTGACACCGATCGCTTCGGCACTTTTACTAGAGATATTGCGCGGGCGGGTAATCAATTAGAAGCAGCCCGTCATAAAGCAGAAAAAGTTTTAGCTGTTACTGGAGAAGGCTTGGCGATCGCTAGCGAGGGATCTTTTTTTCCTCATCCTGCTTTTCCTTTTGTTGCCTGCGATCGCGAACTGGTTTTATTGCGCGATCGAGTTAATCACTTAGAAATAGTAGGAGAGGAGTTATCTACAGAAACTAATTATGCTCATACATCTATTCAAACCATTGAGGAGACTTTAGAATTTGCTCAAAAAGTTGGTTTTCTCGAACATGCTCTTGTGGCAATGACTTGTAAAGATACTCGCGATGTGGCAGCACCCGTAAAGCGGGATCGTCAGGAAATTTTTAAAGGTATCGATCGACAGACAAAATTAATCGAAAAAAAATCTAGTATTACACTTTTGGAAAATAACAAAACTTAATTAAGTTTACGTAACATTGTTTAATAAAAAATAAAGCGATCGCCTGTTAATTGTGTTTAGTTTTTTCTAATTTTTGGGAAGACTGAATGTAACAAGAAATACCAAAATAATTTATGCGTCCGAGGTACTCCGTCATTTCAGGGCGGAACGGGGCTCTTGAAGGGGCAAACTTGGTTTACCCCACGACCCCTTGCCTGCTTGGACTTCGTAAAGATGAAGTCTAACTTCGGTGTACTCGTCTAAAGGAAGATTATGAGCTCATCTACATTTATATTCAATAACAGTGCGGCGATCGAACTTTGTAAGCAATATTCTTTAGGAAAAAGACAGTTTTATAAAGCGCAACTGCCAAGAGCCGAACTAAGACGAGCCTCTTTAAGTCGAGTGGACTTGAGAGAAGGAGATCTCAATCATGCCAATCTCAAAAATGCCGATCTAAGTTATGCCGACTTGAGAGAATGTTGCTTGAATAGAGCCGATCTCAGTGGTGCCAACCTAACTGGAGCAAATCTCGCTGGTGCCGATCTTGCCAGAGCTAACTTGGCTGGAGCTAAACTCATCGAAGCTAATTTAAATGGAGCTTGTTTGAGTAAAGCATACTTAACAGGAGCCGATTTAACAAAAGTTAATCTACGACAAGGCGATCTAACAGGAACTTATCTCAATGGAGTAGATCTCGGACAAGCTAATCTTAGTGGAGCTTGTTATGACGATGATACCAGTTTTCCTGCTAATTTTAATCCAGTTATAGCAGGAATGCTACTTAATTGTACGGTTGAAGAATTAGTCAATCAATTTAATTACATTTGTCAATGTAGTAAGTGTTATTTAGGTAATCAACTAACTATTAAATATTTACATTCTTCTCGTCCAGATTTTGATTGGTTAAATCGGTTTAAAATCGAGTACTCTGCTCAAATAATTTTTGATGGATTGCCAACAGAAACTATTACGACTTTACAGTTACGATGGTTTCACAAATGGATTAATGCTTTTATTCAAGATTGCTCTCAATTAATCAAAAAATTTCCAGATTTAATTAACTCAAAATAAATTTTAGTAAAAATACCGATAGTTGCTAAAAACTTGAGCTAATAAATTAGTAATAAATACGGGGTTTGATACAAATAATTTGATTTAGATTGGTAAAAAAAAGTTTTTACATAAGCAATAAATGGAGATATTTTATGGTTTTAGCGACAATAAAATCTACTAAAAAGCTAGATACTTTACTCAAAAATGACCAACATTATTTAAAAAATAAACATCCTAAAAAACATCATCACTACAGTTTACAAGATTTTTTCTCTTTCAATAAAGAAAAAGGTACAATTACCGACTGGAATGAATCTCGTAATATTTTAGTCACCGAAGATTTCATTATTGGTTTAATTGAAGGTCTAGAGCAAGAAATAGGAAGTGCTTCGGCAGTTGTTATGTACAACATAGGTACGGAATGGGGTAAAAGAGATGCCGAATTTTTCCGTAACTGGTTTGAAAAAGAGTATGAGTATGAAAAAGGCATCAACGAACATATTCTCCCTTACGTATTAGAAGCCTGGTGGTGGCCTTTTATTACTCAGGGTTGGGGCAACTGGGATGTAGATATGAGCGAGCAAAAAAATGGATTCATGTTTGTTAATATTTTTGATTCAGCAGTAGCCCGTACTTTAGGAGAGGTGGGTAAACCCGTATGTCATATCTATGCCGGATTATTTGCTGGTTTCTTTAGTAACTTAGTTGAGAAACAGTTAAACTGCATCGAGATCCAATGCTACGCCATGGGAGAAACTTATTGTAAGTTTCTGCTTGGCAAACAAGACTGTGTCGATGCCGCTGCCTTCTGGCAAAACGAAGGAGCTACAGCTAAAGATATTGAAAAAAGACTGCACAATGGAGAATATCTTTTATGAGTCTTCCAACCAGTTGGCAGTGCCTATCGGTAGAGGAATTTTTTAGCGATTCTAACTGGCAAGGGAACTCGCGGAAGATAAATCTGCAGTTACAGACAGAACAAAATCTGAGTCTTCCTGAAACGCCATTGCAGTTATGGTCTAGAGAATTTTGGCAGTGTTTAACAGTAGAACAATTGTTCAGCAATAGCTATCTTTGGGGTGCGGCAGCACCTGCTACGCAGGATCGCTCTTTAGCAAGTAGTGACGAACCAATCCCTACTTCTTTATCTCTAGTTTCACCCGTCAATCAGTTCTTTCGATGTTTTATTTGGAAAGGAAAACCCAAAATTGCTGCTATACCCAAGCTCGAACCAGTTTTTAAAACTACGGAATTATCCGCCAATCACCTGAAGTTAAACGATTTTACTGACTTATTTTAAAGGTAATATTATGCAATCAGATATTGAAACTCTGGTACATAAAGCAGAAGAAGACTATCTAAAACAATCAGACATCGAACTGTTTCGGCAACAGGCAGCCTCTATGCAAAAGTGTCTGGAAACTTATGAATGTCTGCGAGATAGGGAAATTGCTATCTTTCAACCCATTGTCGAGCAACTGGTGAAAACTTACCCTCAAGAAAATCCACAACTACTTGAAAAAGTCTTGAAACATTGGCTATCCGTCTTGCGCTACTGCGCTATGGCTATGCTGCTCAAAAATCCTGAATATTTGGAGTATCGCATTCTTGAATGGCTTTCAGACATAGTAAAGGCTCACCAGATGCAATCTTTGGAAAGTACTCTTTACGAGTTGTTGTTCTCTCGTTTGAGCGAAGTTCTTACTAAAGAGCAATTGTCTTTATTGCAACCTTTTCTAGAGCAAGCACGGACAGCTCTATTGGGTACTCTCGAACCGAGTCTAGTAGGAGGATAGATATGATTGAAGTTGCCCAGTTACTTAAAGACGCTTCCTCCCTTGGAAACTACTTTGCTCCGGATGTCTACGTGCAAGGAGATTATGAATTTGGCTTAATTGAAAATCGTCAGGGTTCGCGGCTAATTGCTTTACCAGAAGTGTTGTTGCAGGCAATTTATGCAGCTTTAGAGAAAGAGGTAGGTTCTTCAGCAGGAATAGTACTGTTCAATTGCGGTCGCTGGTGGGGAAAAAATTTTTATCGGCGTTTTGGGGAAGAATTAAGTAAATACTACGATAAACCTTTAGCCCATATGGAAATGGTAGAGTTTTTGCAATGTTTTAAACAATGTTGGAAAACTCATGGTTGGGGACGAATTGACCTAGACTTTGATTATTATCAACAGGGATTTGCGATCGCTAAAATTTGGGATTCAGCTTTTGCAAAAATAGCTCCGCAAGAAAATTGTCCCACCTGCTTTTTCGAGTCAGGCATTTTGAGTACTTTTTTTAGTCAACTTACCGGATGCGACCTTTATTGTATACAAACCTCCTGTGAATCGATGGGAGCAGATTGCAATAACTTTATTCTAGGCTTGTCCGAAAGACTTAAACCCGTACAAAGTTGGTTAAAAGAAGGACAAAACCATACCGCCATCATGGAACGCCTTTGTAGAAGCTAAACCAATTTGAGAAGCAATTAGCAGTAACTATGGCTAAACTTGTTAAACTCTCTCCTATCGATCGCGAAACATCTGTTAAAACGAACGACAACCTCCTATCGGCGCTTTTAAAAAATGAGCTGAGCGTATTGCAAGAATGTAATGGTCGGGGTATGTGTTCTACTTGCCATGTTTACATCAAAGAAGGTATTGAGAGCTTGTCTCCCTTAAATCGGAGAGAACAGCGCGCCTTGGAAATAATCACTACCTGCCAACTAAATTCTCGTCTAGCTTGTCAAGCTCGGGTACTGGGAGAGGGAGTAGTAGTCGAGCTCCCCCCTGGCATGTATGTCAATGCGATTGAAGATATTGAAGATTTGATTGGTCGCCGAGCGCAACAAAATATCTTGCATCCTTTAAATGGTCAGATTTTGGTCGAAGAAGGAAAGTTGATTACTCGTACTGTGGTTAACCAGCTTAAAGAAATCAGGGTAAAGGTAGAAGAATATTTGGCAAAAACCGCAAATGCTTAAGGAAAAAAGTTTTATTTAGGAGCATAAACTCTGTGTTGAAACAACTAAGTAGCTTAACTGTGGAAGCTGATGGACGCTACGCCACAGATCGAGAGTTGCAGTTTCTTAAAGATTACTTCACATCTGTAGACCAGCGTATCAGTGCCTATGAAAAAGTTCGAGATGCCGCAGACACGATCCTTGCTGAAATGGAAGCGGAAAAAAATGTTCGCAATCAAACAGAGAAAGAAAAGTTATTCTACATCGGTTCTGACGACAGGAGCCAAACCTGCTTGCGAGATATGAGGGGAATATTGCGCTGTTCGGCTGCAGCTATGTTAATTGACGATTTAGAACGTATGCGACAGGCTGTATTGCTTTGGTATTACACTATAGTACGGGCTTTTGGCTATGAAAAGGACACGGAGATAATGTACCGATTACTAGAAAAATTGGTCGATAAACATTTGACCGAGGAAGAAGCAGAATTGATGAAACCAATTTTGCAACTCAACTACACCATACTCAGATAATTAAGGAATTCAAAATTTCAAGGAGGATTTTTAGAGATGAGTAATACTAATGAAACCTTTTCCGTTACCTTAATCAACGAAGCTAGAGGACTGAAAAAAACAATCCAAGTTGCCAAAGACGAATATATTCTTGATGTCGCTGAAGAAGAAGATATCAATATGCCTTACTCTTGTCGCACGGGTTCTTGTTTCGACTGTCTCGGTAAAGTCTTAGAGGGTCAGGTCGAGCAAACTTCTCATGCTATAAACTTTCTCAAACGCGATGAGATTGAAAAAGGTTATATCCTTACCTGCGCTGCATCTCCTACATCGGATTGTACTATCCTCACTCATCAAGAAGAGGAATTTTTCTCGTAAATTTGGTGGAAAATTAAAAGTTAGCATTGTCTAGCTCTTCAAACGAGTCGAACGCGGTGACCGAAGTTTAGTTGTCCTGCGGCAAACTATCGGTCACTAAGCCGTTCAACAAGAAATTATTTATTTTTTAGATTATGAAAAAATTACTAGAAATTTCATCAAACTCTCAAAATAAACATTGGCTAGACATAGCTGAAATTGTTTCAGTAATTGGTTCTGTTGGGGGTTCGGTCGCTTCGTTGGTTTCTAACCAGTTTTTATTTGCTTCTCTTCCCTTGTCTGTATGTATTGCTCTCAATTTAGCCAATCGTAGACGACTGATAAACTTGTTAACTCAAGAAAATCAAAAGGCGATCGCTACAATAGTCCAGCAAAATAAAGAAGAGCAAACTAATCTGTCCGAACAATTGCAACAGTTAAAACTGTCTACTCATGATAAATTTGCTCGACAAAGTAGAGATAATCAAGCAAATTTTACAACCCTATCTACTCAGATCGCGAAAGTAGAACAATTAATTTCTGACTTAAATAAACTAACTCAAACCCAGAGCGATCGTCTCAAACACTTAAATCATCATCAAAATCATCTTGAAAAAGCAGTGAGCTACTTGAGTGAAATTAATAGTTGTAGCCAAGCTCTTCAACTAGCTCCCTTCTCTGCCGAATTATATTATCGACGAGGAAATAGCCATCGCCATCTAGGAAATAAATATAGAGCAGTTGAAGACTATACTAAAGCGATCGAACTAGAGCCTCACCACGCTCTAGCTTACCACCATCGAGGTTTAGTTAATGCCGATCTAAGCAATAAAAAAGCAGCGGTTGAAGATTTACGCAAGGCAGCAAAATTTTATTTCGAGCAAGGAGATTTGATCGACTACCAAAAAACAAAAGACATGAGTTTAGCTCTTCACGAGCTGAATTCCGATACCACAGAGAATACTTCTTCCGAACAAGTACTAGCAAGCACCTTATTCTCATAATGTACTCTAAGTACCGAATCTTGCGTCTAATTGGTCAGGGTCAATTTGGTAGGGTTTTTTGTGCGGCTCATTGTGAAACTGGAGAACTAGTTGCTCTCAAAGAATTAGATCGACAACAGTTTCCTACCAAGCTGTTTTTGCGCGAACTCCACTTCTTGGTAACTTTACAACATCCCAATATCGTCAGCTGTCGAGGTCTGGAATACGATCGAACTGGACGATATCTGGTTATGGATTACTGTCCGGGGGGGACTTTACGAGATTTAATGGAATCGCAAGAACGACTAGACTTATCTCAGATTCTCAAGTTAATTACTGATGTCTTGTTAGGTTTAGAATATGCTCATAGTCACCGTGTCGTTCACTGCGATCTTAAACCAGAAAATATTTTACTAGAATCTCAGGACGAAGGTTGGCTGGCTCGCATTTCGGATTTTGGTATAGCTCGCTTTGTTGAGGAAGTAGGTCGTACAATTACAAATCAGGGCAACACTGGTTCTCCTGCTTATATGTCTCCAGAACGTTTTTATGGTTGCCATTCTTATGTCTCCGATATCTATTCTGTAGGGGTGATTTTGTTTGAACTGTTGGTCGGACAGCGACCTTTTTCAGGGGTGCCTGGCGAACTGATGAGCGCACATTTGAATCAAGTTGTTATTATTCCAGACACAGTACCCTTAGTTTTGCGTTCCACGATTTCAACTGCACTGCAAAAATTACCCCAGCGACGATTTGCTTCTGCTCGTGAAATGCTAAAGTCTATTCAAATAGCTACGAAAAGTCTATCGGAAAAGCTTCCAAGCTTATTTCAATTAAGCGATCGTTATCCACATCCCTACCATGGTCTAACAAGTAAATCTTACAAATAAATATTTTTGTCGAGTTAGTTTTTATTATTATGTATCAAGAAACTGTAAAGGATAATCGATCGTTAGATGAAATGTATTAATAAACACCTGAGAAACTATAAGATATCAGTTATCTTGAGGTAAAACCTTTTGCGTTTCTATTTTGTTTAAAAATTGGTAACCGAAGTAGTGGTATTGGTGAATTTGGTATTTTTGATTATTGCCCTTGGATTTCTTGTGCCTAGTGGAGTTCTTTTTATTGAGTGTTTGAGCGCGATTTTATCCAGTCCCTTTCGAGAAGAAAAAAGAGAGCAACAACCTACCAAAGTAGCTGTTGTAGTACCAGCTCACAATGAAGCCTCTAAGATAAAAAATACATTAGAAACACTATTACCCCAGTTAACTTTTCAAGACCGTCTCCTAGTCATTGCTGATAATTGTACGGATGAAACAGCAGCGATCGCTCGTCAATGTGGGGCAATAGTTATCGAAAGACAAAATTCTCAGCAACAGGGTAAAGGCTATGCCTTAGATTATGGCTTGCAGTTTCTAGAAGCAGATCCCCCCGAAGTGGTTTGTCTAGTAGATGCTGATTGTACAGTCAAAGAAAATACAATTGCCAAAATTGCCCAGCTAGCCAAGACAGCCAACAAACCCGTTCAAGCTACTTACCTAATAGAACCATCTGCTTACCAAGGAACTAAAGATATCATTTCAACTTTAGCCATAAGAATTAAGAATCTAGTTCGTCCTTATGGTCTGGCACGACTGGGGTTACCCTGTTTGCTCACTGGTTCGGGAATGGCATTTCCTTGGCAATTAATTCGCCAAGCTTCTTTGGCCAGTGGCAATATTGTCGAGGATATGCAATTGGGTATAGACTTAACCCTAGCAGGTTATAGTCCTATATTTTGCTTAGAAGCAAAAGTATTGAGTATTCTTCCTTCACGGGAGGAAACTGCAATAACTCAAAGAAAACGCTGGGAACACGGCCATTTACAAACTTTGCTGACACAAGTCCCTCGCTTGCTTAAAGCTTCAGTTGTTAAAAGACGCTTCGATTTATTTGCCCTTGCCCTTGAGCTATGCGTACCCCCGCTCTCGCTGCTACTGATGCTCTGGACAGTAGCCCTGGGAGGAGCTTTACTAACAGGAATATTAACAAAAGTTTGGATTGGATCTTTGATTTTAGCTGTAGCAGGACTGCTAATCTTCATCTCCGTTTTGGGAGCTTGGGTTAAGTTCTGCCGTGCTGATATACCAGGATTAGCACTGTTGACAATTCCTCTGTATCTTTTTTGGAAAGTTCCCCTTTATTTCGCCTTTTTAATCAAACCAGAGACAAAATGGATCAGAACGAGACGAGATACAGAAAACTTTTAGGCATTGCTGAATCATTTTCTGATTTTGGCTGACGCAAAGATATGGAGACGCAAAGAAAATAAGCCCAATCTCCCAAATCAGCGAGTAGTGGAGCTATCTTGTTGTCGAAATAATTCAAATATAGTCATTCCAAATAAAAACATATGATTATGTAAGGGCGAACGGCTTGGAATGACTATACATGGGGCGAAAATTCTGGGTGAAAACCTTTATTTGTATCGCTCACTAGAATTTGAGCAAAGCGATCGACTCGTGTTAATTGCACTATCTACTTCTATGGTAGTAATGGTATCAGCAATGATAGGATAAAAAATCGACAGCTCACCAAAGCTAGGAGAAGTTAGGCTTGCTCACCCTCGGAGTAAACATCGATCATATAGCCACCATTCGTCAAGCAAGGCGCACGGTAGAACCGGATCCAGTAGCCGCAGCAATTTTAGCAGAATTGGGTGGTGCTGATGGTATTACCGTCCACTTGCGCGAAGATCGCCGTCATATTCAAGATCGAGACGTGCGCCTATTGCGTCAAACAGTGCGAACTCATCTTAATTTAGAGATGGCACCCACAGAAGAAATGGTCGCGATCGCTCTTGAGATCGAACCGGACTACGTTACTTTAGTACCGGAGAGAAGAGAAGAAGTAACCACTGAAGGGGGAATCGATATTGTCTCTAATTTCAATCGCTTTGCTGACGTAGTTAAGCAATTACAAGGTGCTGGCATTCCCGTAAGCTGGTTTATTGATGCCGATGGAGTACAAATTGAGGCGGCAGCGAAAACGGAGGCTAAATTTATCGAACTGCATACGGGTAAGTATGCCGATGCTACCGATCCGACTATTAGAGACAAAGAATTAGCAGTTTTGATCGAAGGAGCGGAACAAGCGATCGCCACTGGTTTACGAGTTAATGCAGGTCACGGTTTGACCTATTGGAATGTCTATCCTGTCGCTCGTATTTCAGGGATGGAAGAGTTAAATATCGGTCATACCATAATTAGTCGAGCCGTATTAGTAGGCATCGAACGAGCGGTAAAAGAAATGAAACTCGCTATGAGCGGTAAATTATAAATAACGATCGAGGACGGATAACAAATGACTGATAAACAATCTTACTATTACGTTTTAGCTAGTCAAAAATTTTTACTAGAAGAAGAACCTTTAGAAGAAGTTTTAAAGGAGAGAACGAGAAATTATCAGGAAAGAAATAAAGAAATCGACTTTTGGTTAGTTAAGCAACCTGCTTTTTTAGAGGCACCGGAATTGGCAGAAATTAAAGCCAAGTGTCCCCAACCTTCAGCAGCGATTATTTCTACCAATGCTCAATTTATTACTTGGTTAAAACTACGTTTGGAATATGTGGTTCAAGGTAAGTTTCAAGCACCTTCTGAATCTATTCCCGAGCCTTTAGCTTCCCTGGAATCAGTTGTTTAAGAGCCTGCAAATTCAATATTTGATTGAATTAAGACAGGCGATTTTCCGATGAATAGCTAAATCAGGCGGCGGAAAATCGCCTTTGCATTTTAACTAAAATAGTTTGACCAAACTGGAAAATTTCATGGCCGATTGTGCCATTTAATGGTGTTATCCGCTTAAGATTCCATGACAGTACCAAATAAGTCTCTACTGCCATGCAGCCACATTCCAGGTCTATTTGCCGCCACTTCCCAAAAATCTTGTCGGTCAATTTCACTAGTTTTGAGGCTAAGCGATCGCCTAAAGGGAATATCATCCCAATCTGAATTGGTGGAACTGTCGGAAGTATTAGTGGGAATGGTAGTTGTGTCTGTCTTGGAAGTGCGATCGCTTGGTGTCTTCATTGGCTCTGATTTTGGGCGAATCGGTTCAGAAGAGGAAGCAGCAGCCGGAGGAGATTCTTGCTTCGTTACAGTCGTTGTCGCAGACACAGCATACTCATTACTACGATTGAGAAGATAAATACGAGAAGCGATCAATTCTGCTCGTTTTTCTTTATATCCTTCTGGCATCTCGATTAAATTCATGGACAAGCGACCTTCAATAATCACGCGATCGCCTTGAGTATAATTATTTTTAATCTCCGAAGCTAAATTACCCCAGCCTACAACTTTAATTCTCGCCGGAGATTCTTCAGTCCGCAGACCTTCAAATTCCACCATCATTGAGGAAATTTCTCGATTGTCTTGAGTAGAGCGCAACTCGGGATCGCTTACAATTTGAGCCATTAAAATGCAACTATTCACTTAATCGATGCTCCTAATGTTTTTTCTAGTCTACTTTATTAAAACAATTGTACTGCTTACCCTTACCGTAGGCACTTTTGTACGGGCGAACTATAGTTCGCCCCTACTGACTTCTTGACTGATAAGTTGGTAATTGACATCCTCCCGCCGCTAAATCAGAGATTGTAGCGGGGGATTCCTAAGACTCACGACTTAGGTTTCTGCTTCCTTCCCTTACGAGGATTTCGCCACTGGCTTCTAACACTATGGTTATCAGCTC